>DATKWT010000111.1 GCA_035529395.1 Dehalococcoidales bacterium
ATGTACTTCTGACAGCAGTCTGAAAAGCTCTTACCACTACCACAAGGGCATATTTCAATATCTTTATTTGATTTCATAACTATCGCACAACAAATGATAAAGAGCACATACAATAAGTACGGAAATCACACCTCCACCAACACCTTCTCAAAATCCTTTACTCGGGGTGTCTTTCTGTGCCTATCTATGGTGTGGCCTTCTTATTACAGGATTTCGGCGGGATGGCTGATGTGACCAGTTACCGCACTGGCGGCGGCCACCGCCGGACCAGCCAGGTAGACCTCTGATTTGGGACTGCCCATCCTGCCGACGAAGTTGCGGTTGGTCGTCGAAACACAGCGCTCCCCTTCGGCCAGGATTCCCATGTAGCCACCCAGGCACGGGCCACAGGTTGGAGTGCTAACCACGGCACCGGCACGGATGAAGGTCTCGATAAGGCCCTCTTTGAGCGAATCGAGGTACACCTGCTGCGTGCCGGGAATGACGATGCAGCGTATTCTGGGGTGGACTTTCCTACCTTCAAGGATGAGGGCGGCAGTCCGGAGGTCGCTGATTCGGCCGTTGGTGCAACTGCCGATAACGGTCTGGTCTATTTCGATGTCTCCCAGCTCGCTGATCGGCCGGGCGTTGGATGGCAGGTGGGGCAGGGCGACCTGCGGCTCCACGGAAGAGACATCGTACTCAATGGTCTGGGAATATTCCGCATCGTCGTCCGGTTCGTAGACGGTATAGGGACGCCTGGCACGGTTCCTGACGTAGTCCAGGGTCTTCTCATCGACGTGGAAGATGCCCGCCTTGCCCCCGGCCTCGATTGCCATGTTGGACATAGTGAACCGTCCGTCCATGGGCAGGGTATCGATTGCCTCGCCGGTGAACTCCAGGGCGGCGTATAGAGCACCGTCCACGCCAATCTGTCCGATGGTGTACAGGATGAGGTCCTTGCCGCCGACCCACTCCTCGAGTTCTCCATGGTAAATAAGTTTGATGGTCGGTGGCACCTTCATCCAGATATCGCCGGTAGCCATTGCAGCGGCGATATCGGTCGAGCCCATGCCGGTGGCGAAGGCTCCCAGGGCACCGTAGGTGCAAGTGTGTGAATCGGCACCGATAATGACATCGCCGGGCACGACCAGGCCTTGCTCGGGCAGGAGCACGTGCTCGATGCCCATCTGCCCAACATCGTAGTGCGGTATTCCCTGTTCGCGACAGAAGTCGCGCATAACCTTGGCCTGCTCGGCGGAGTTGATGTCCTTGTTGGGTACGTAGTGGTCGGCCACCATGACTATCTTATCGGGTTCAGAGACCTTACTCAGTCCAAGCCGCCGGAACTCCCGTATCGATATCGGGGCGGTGATATCATTGGCCAGGATGACGTCCACCCGGACGTTGACAAACTCGCCCGGGCTCACCATCTTTCTATCCGTGTGGGCAGCCAGTATCTTTTCTATAAGAGTCAATGTACTTCCCCTCTGTATTTATATCCGGTTAGCCGGTGCCGGGGCTACTCGCTGGCGTGAGGGATAAACAATATCACCAGTGCAATAGCGGTTGCTACCGGTGCCACGATGTACATGCCCACTCCGGCGGCCAGGCCGATACCTGCTACTGCCCAGATTGTTGTTGCCGTGGTCAGCCCACCCACCAGGCCACCTTCACGACGGATTATGGCACCGGCACCGAGAAAGCCGATACCGGTCACGATTCCAGCGGCAATGCGGGTGGGGTCGGCATCCGGGAAGGCCAGCGCAGAGACCACGGCAAACAGTGCAGCACCGAGACTTATCAGGCTGTGCGTCCTGGTACCGGCGGGCTTGCCGGCCCGTTCTCGCTGGAAGCCGATGATAGCACCAAGTGCGGCCGCCAGCAGAAGTCGCAGTACCATTTCCACTTCAGCAGGCATCTCAACCCCCCGTACGGAAATCTACGCTGCTGTTTTCCTGGCGGCAAGCAACCGGTTCAGCGCGTTGATGTAAGCCTTGGCGCTGGCCACAATAATGTCGGTATCCGCGCCGCGACCGGTGTAGGTTATTCCCTCACTCTCCACCCTTATCAGCACCTCACCGATGGCGTCTATCCCCTCGGTTATGGACTTGACGGTGAACTCCGTGAGCGTGCAGGGCACGTCCACAATCTTGTCAATTGCCTTGCAGGTGGCATCAACCGGGCCGGTGCCGAGGGCGGAGTCTGCCCTGGGCTCTCCCTCGGGAGTCGTCATCCGGACCGCTGCGGTGGGTATGCCGCGGTCACCGCAGGAAACCTGGATGCGGTCGAGGCGATAGGCCTCGGCGATAGTGCGTTGTTCCTCGGCAACCACGGACTCGATGTCTTTGTCGGTAACCTCTCTCTTCTTATCGGCCAGCTCTTTGAAGGCCACAAAAGCGCGTTTGAAGTCTTCCTCGGGCAGGCTGTAGCCCAGTTCCGCCAGCCGCTCTCTGAAACCGTGCCGACCGCTGGTCTTACCCAGCACCAGGCTACTACTCGGTATGCCCACTGTCTTGGGGTCCATTATCTCGAAGGTCGAGGGCATCTTGATTACACCGTCCTGGTGAAGGCCTGACGCATGACGGAAAGCATTAGCGCCGACAATAGCCTTGTTGGGCTGAACCGGTGTACCGGTTAGTTCGCTGACCAGTCGGCTCGTTCGATAAATCTGCCTGGTGTCGATACCGGTGGTGAGATTATAGAAGTCCTTGCGGGTCTTGATTGCCATCACAATCTCTTCCAGCGAGGCATTACCGGCCCTTTCCCCGATGCCGTTGATGGTGCCTTCCACCTGCCGTGCCCCTCGCCTGAGTGCTTCCAGGCTATTGGACACAGCCATGCCGAGGTCATTGTGACAATGGATACTGACCACCGCCCTGTCGATATTGGGCACATTCTTGAACACTCCATCGATAAGGTCGCCGAACTCCTGCGGTGTGGCGTAACCTACTGTGTCCGGGATATTCACCGTGGTAGCACCAGCATCAATGACTGCTTCAAGGATCTGGTAGATGTACTCAGGGTCGGTCCTGCTGGCGTCCATCGCGGAGAACTCTACGTTATTAACATGCTTCCTGGCTCGTGCCACCGTGCTGCAGGACATCTCCAGGATTTCCTCACGACTCTTCCTCAGTTGATAGAACAGGTGAATGTCCGAAGATGAGAGCACAATATGAATGCAGGGCCGCTCAGCGCCTTTAACGGCTTCCCAGCTCTGGTCTACGGCATCAAGGTTGGCATGGGTGAGAACACAGATTACGGGGGTGCGGACCTCTCTGGCAATGAGGCTCACCGCCTCGAAGTCACCCGGGGAGGTTATGGGAAAGCCGGCTTCAATGACATCTACGCCAAGCTTCTCCAGTTGCCTGGCTATCTCCAGCTTCTCCTGGACATTGAGCGTTCCCCCGGCCGCCTGCTCACCGTCCCTCAGCGTGGTATCAAATATGATTATCTTATCCATGTCATCCTCCTGGGAGAAGAAACAACCTCAATGGTATCAAGTCTGGCAGGTCTGCTTCTCTTCTCCACGACTGTATTCTATAGGCCAGTCATTACCCCCCTCCCCTAAGGAGAGGGGCCAGTAAGGATGAGTTTATACCTGCCAAAAGAGGCAAATCCGCCAAGACGCTTCAATAGAGCGCCACTTTTGCTGTTGTCAATATCAGACAATTCTCTGCCTGCTCCCCGTCCTTCAGTGTCGTGCCAAGTACCGGTGTCTTCTCCGTGGCTAGCTCTTCCGGGATAATATTAAGTAGTCTATGTACTGTGGTTTTCACATCTATCCCTTTAGCCAGGGCATCATCTGGCGCAACTCAGCACCGACCTCCTCGATAAGGTGTTCCGATTCCATGCGTTTCAGTGAATTGTAGACCGGGCGACCGGCCTGGTTCTCCAGAATCCAATCTCTGGCAAAGGTACCATCCTGGATATCAGCCAGAATCTGCGCCATCTCTTCCTTGACCATCTCGTCAATAACCCGGGGCCCGCGCGTGAGGTCTCCATACTCTGCGGTATCGCTGACGGAGTAACGCATGTAACTCAGGCCGCCCTGGTAGATAAGGTCGACAATGAGTTTCAGTTCGTGGAGCACTTCAAAGTAGGCTATCTCCGGCTGATAGCCGGCCTCAACCAGGGTCTCGAAACCCGCCTTTATCAGGGACGTAATTCCGCCGCAGAGCACTGCCTGCTCGCCGAAGAGGTCAGTCTCGGTCTCTTCGGCAAAGGTTGTCTCGATTACGCCAGCCCGGCTGCAGCCAATGCCGGCGGCGTAGGCCAGCGCGATATCCTTGGCCTTGCCGGTGGCGTCCTGGTGGACGGCGATTATGGCCGGCGGACCGACTTTCTCGGTGTAGAGTTGCCGCAGCATGTGGCCTGGGCACTTGGGGGCTATCATGACTACATCCACATTCGACGGAGGCACAACCTGTCCGTAGTGAATGCTGAAACCATGGGAAAACAGCAGCGTATTGTTCGCGGCTAGGCCACCAGCCACGAACTGGGCATATATCTTTCCGTGCAGCTCGTCGGGTGCCAGTATTGAGATAATGTCCGCTTCGCCGGCTACTTTATCGGCACTGGCCACCTTGAAGCCGGCCTCCTTAGCGTTGTTCCAGCCCGGGCTGCCTTCTACCTCGGCCACTATCACCTGGCTGCCACTATCCCTCAGATTCTGAGCCTGAGCATGCCCCTGACTCCCGTAGCCAATAATGCCGATTACCTTCCCATCAAGTAGCTTGAGGTCACAATCCCTGTCATAGTATATCTTGGCCATTTCTTTCCCTCCTTGTAGTATGTTACGAATCCTGCTGTGATGGTTTTATCACCAGTGTCGGGTTTGGGATACTCAGCAGAACGCTCTCCGCAACGCTGCCGTATACCAGGCGACTCAGCCCGGAGCGCCCGTGGGTTGTCATGACAACGACACTGTAAGGGTTCTTGCTGGCATACGTGATTATCTCATCGGCGGCTTTGCCTACCAGTATCTCAGGCGTTATATGGGCACCGGTGTCCTGCAATTGTTTCGCCAATTCTGCCAGGTATTCTACGGCGACGTACTTGCACCGCGTCATTTCCTGCTCCATGAATTCCCCCCAGTTGAGGGGGACGCCGGATAGCTCCGGAGAGTAGTAGGACGGCGCGAGGGGGGGGTCGCAAACCCGGAGAAGGGTGATATTAATCGGCTCAATGGTGCGCTGTTTCGCCAGCATCTTGACGTGGGGAAGCACTGATTCCGCCCGCTCGGAACCATCCAGCGGGACCAGGAAGGTCTTCGAAGGCCACTGGTCATACGGTGTGGCATCCTCAATACCGGCGTGGACAAACCAGACCGGTACCTTCGATGCCCGCAATACCTTATCGGCGACACTTCCCATACGCCAGCGTCTGATTCCGGACCTCCCATGGCTGGCCATCATGATGAGGTCAACAGTATTTTCTTCAGCAAAGTGAAGTATCTCTTCGGCATAATACCCGTCAGCCAGTTCACCGCGGACTTCCACTGCACTGGCGTCCGGCAAAACACCGAGCCTTTCCTGGAGTTCCTCTACCTGGAGTCTTATTGTCTCGGCGGAGCGTTCTATGTAAGCCCGGTGAACAGGAATAAATTCGCGACCCAGTACGCCATAGACCTGAAGCAATACCACTTCCAGGTCCAGGCGGGCGGCGAGCTCTACTGCAAACGGGAAAACCACCTCGGCAAGCTCAGAGCCGTCCAGCAGTACCAGCATTCTCCGGTACATTTCACACCTCCAATTGTCAGTCCACCAATACATTACCGCGCCGGCAGGACGAAATCAATCCCCGGTTTACTTCCGGTGGCCTCCCCGCAGCCGGTGCTGCCGGAAGCCCCGCCTTCCCGGGAAAAATGATAGGCCGACTCCCGCACGGTACCAGGTAACCCCCTCTGAGACGTTCTCAGGATTCTTTCTGTTTCCTGCCGCCGCCAGCGGGAGAGCCTTTCTCGGCGCTGAGCAGGCCGGAGCCCCCCCTGGTCATGGCGACTCTGCCTGTTCTGGTCACCTCCCTGATGCCAAAGCCGTGCAGCAGGCTGAGCAGGGAGGTGACTTTGTCTTCATCTCCGGTAACTTCGATTGTCAACGAATCAGCCGCTACATCCACAATCCCTGCCCGAAAGATATCGACAATCTGCATGACCTCGCTCCGGCTAGCGGGGGTGGTCTTTACCTTAATCAGTGCCAGCTCACGGGAAATAATGTTGTCCGCGGTGATGTCATACACCTTCACGGTAACAACCAGCTTGTCAAGTTGCTTCCTGAGCTGCTCCACCATAGCACCGGTGCCTTCGACAACGATAGTCATGCGCGAAAGATGCGGTGTCTCGGCGTGCCCCACGGCAATACTCTCGATGTTGAAACCGCGCCGGCGGCACAGGCTGGCCATGCGATTAAGCACGCCGGGTCTGTCTTCTACCAGGGCGATTAGCGTATGCTTAGCCACTACGATTTCACCCCCTCTTTCTTCGGGGCCTCCAGGAGTTCGGCAAGGCTGCCTCCTGGTGGCACCATAGGATAGACATTCTCCTCCGGTTCTACCTGGAAGTCAATCACGAACGGTCCCGGTTCATTCATCGCCTGCTGGATTGCCGGGGCTACTTCATCCCGGTGCGTTGCCTTTGTCCCCGGAATACCGTAAGCCTCGGCTACCTTCACGAAGTCGGGTCCGGCCAGTGGAGTGGCTACGTAGCGTCTTTCGTGGAAGAGCTCCTGCCACTGTCGCACCATACCCAGATAACCGTTGTTGAAGATGGCCACCTTCAGCGGCAGTCTCTCCTGGGTAATTGTGGCCAGCTCCTGTATCGTCATCTGGAAGCTGCCGTCACCATCCAGGCACCACACCGTACTTTTAGGGCGGGCTACCTGCACCCCTATGGCCGCCGGTAGTCCGAAGCCCATCGTACCGAGACCCCCGGACGAGACCAGGCTATTCGGTTGGTCATACTGGTAGTGCTGGGCTGCCCACATCTGGTGCTGCCCCACGCCGGTAACGATGGTGGCGTTGCCCCGGGTAGCCTGGTACACTCTATCGACCACGTATTGCGGCAGAATGGACTCGCTGTCCCTGATATCCAGGGACGGGTGTGTCCGGCGCCAGTTGTCGAGTTGCTCTATCCAGGCAAGATGCTGGGCTGAAGTAAGCTGCTTATTGAGCGCGCTGAGTACGTTCTTGACATCGCCCACTATCGGCACATCGACACGTACATTCTTGCCGATTTCCGCCGGGTCGATATCGATATGGATAATGCGGGCACGGGGGGCAAATGTGTTTACGGTACCCGTGGCCCGGTCATCAAATCTCATACCGATGGCGATAACAAGGTCGGAGTCACTAACGGCAAAGTTGGCGTGGGCCATACCGTGCATTCCGAGCATGCCGTAGCTCAGGATATGGCTTTCGGGGAAAGTGCTGATACCGAGCAGGGTAGTAATCACCGGGATTTGTGATGTCTCTGCCAGTTCCTTCAGTTGGGCATAGGCGTTGGAGATAACTATGCCTCTACCGGCAATGATTACGGGTTTCTCGGATTCGTTTATCAGCTTGGCCGCCTTCTTTATCTGTGCCGGGTGCCCCTTGAGCGTCGGCTTGTAGCTGGGCAGGTCCAGTTGCTTCGGATAGTGGTATTCCACCTGCTCCGCAAAGACATCTTTGGGTACGTCAATCAGTACCGGTCCGGGCCGGCCAGTCCTGGCCAGGTGGAACGCTTCCTTGATTATCCTGGGAAGTGAGGCAGTATCCAGCACCAGGTAGTTATGCTTGGTTATCGGCAGGGTTATGCCGGTAATATCTATCTCCTGGAAAGCGTCCTTGCCAATGAAGGGTCGGGCTACCTGGCCGGTAATTGCTACCATGGGAACTGAATCAAGGAAGGCATTAGCGATACCGGTCACCAGGTTTGTAGCCCCCGGACCGGAAGTCGCCATACACACGCCAACCTTTTCACTGGTGCGGGCATAGCCATCTGCAGCGTGGGCGGCACCCTGTTCGTGCCGTGTCAGTACGTGACGGAGCTGCGGAAACTGTGGCAGGGTGTCATAGAGAGGCAGGATAGCCCCGCCAAGGATGCCAAAAATGACTTCCACGCCTTCCTTCACGAAGCCATCCAGAATCATCTGGGCGCCGGTCATCTTCATGGTACTAAAACTCCCTCCTATTCGAACACCGCTCCGGTGCTGGCTGATGTTACCTTTTCAATATAGCGGCTGAGGTATCCTGTTTTCACCCTGGCTTCAAACTCACCCAGCCGGGAGAGGCGCTGTGAAATCTCGCTTTCGCTAAGGTCTACCTCCAGTTTGTAGTTCGGGATATCAATTTTGATAACGTCTCCATCCTGCAGGGCGGCAATCGGTCCGCGACTGGCTGCCTCCGGAGAAACATGGCCGATAGCGGCACCCCGGGAGCCACCGGAGAAGCGCCCGTCAGTAATCAGGGCGACGTCTTTGTCCATACCCATACCGCTGAGCAGGGACGTCGGTGTGAGCATCTCCCTCATACCCGGTCCGCCTTTGGGACCTTCGTTGCGGATGACCACTACGTCACCGTGCTTGATACCGCCAGCCATGATTGTGCTGGTTGCCTCCTCCTCGGACTCGAACACCCTGGCCGGTCCCACGTGGGACATCATTTCCGGGGCGACCGCGCTCTTCTTGACAACGGCGCCGTCCGGGGCGAGGTTGCCGAAGAGGATGGCGATTCCACCCGTGGCAGAATATGCATCATCCACTGTGTGGATGACATCTCTATCCAGGACGGGGCAGTCCCTGATACTCTCGCCGACCGTCTTTCCCGATACGGTCACCGAGTCCAGGTTCAGCCTGTCCCTGACCTCATTCATCACCGCGGGAATGCCACCGGCAAGGTCCAGGTCTTCGATGCGATTCTCTCCGGCGGGACTGAGCCGGCATAGAGTCGGGGTGGACTCGTTGATGTCATTCACTTGAGGCAGAGGGAAACTGATGCCTGTTTCGTGGGCAATTGCCATAAAATGCAGCACCGAGTTGGTGCTGCCGCCCAGGGCCATATCCACCGTAAAGGCATTGTGTATCGATTTCGGGGTCACTATGTCACGGGGACAGGTGTTGTCCGCCAGCAGGTGCATGACCTGCTCCCCGGCGGCCCTTGCCAGTCGTATCCTCCTCGAATCTGTTGCCGGAATGGTGCCATTACCGGGCAGTGCCAGCCCCACAGCCTCGGTGAGGCAGTTCATAGTGTTGGCAGTGAACATGCCGGCGCAGCTTCCGCAGCCGGGACAGGCGATCATTTCAAGTCGGGCCAGTTCCTCTTCGCTCATCTGTCCGGAAGTAACCTTGCCCACGGCCTCAAACACGGATATGAGGTCGATTTTTTCATTGCTTCCGGGCATACGTCCCGCCAGCATTGGCCCGCCGCTAATGAAAATGGACGGTACGTTGAGCCTGACTGCCGCCATAAGCATACCAGGGACTACTTTATCGCAGTTGGGGATGAAGACCAAGGCGTCAAAGGCATGGGCCTCGGCCACTATCTCCACGGAGTCGGCAATCAACTCCCGGCTGGGCAGGCTGTACTTCATACCCGGATGGTTCATGGCGATGCCATCACACACAGCGATAGTGTTGGTCTCGAAAGGCATCCCGCCACCGGCATATACTCCCTGCTTGACAGCTTCGGCGATACTCCGCAGGTGGATATGTCCCGGTACAATTTCACTGAAGCTGTTGATTATGCCCACGAAGGGCTTGTCAATGTCGGACCGGGATACACCGACGGCATGCAGCAGGGAGCGATGCCCTGCCCGCTCCAGTCCTTTCTTGACAGCGTCACTTTTCATCTTTTTTCACCTATTCTCGTCGTCCGCAACCTAAAAAAAAAGCCGTCCCGGTGGGACGGCTCTCGTGGAGGCGAACCCACTCACTGGTAACCGCTGATAACGATAAGTGCCAGTACCAGATCGTATCTGTTCATGTTTGGTACGATAGCACAGTTACCGTTTATTGTCAACTTTGCCCCGGCACAGGTCACACGGCTTAGCCGGTGGTGATACTCCCGCAGACTTGCCGGAGCGCTTCCGTGGAAATGGCACCTTCGCGCAGAACGACCGGCTTTTCTCCGGTGAGGTCAACGATGGTCGATTCCCGTCCGGTGCAGCGCCCACCTTCATCAATGACCATGTCGACTTTATCGCCGAATTGCGAGTGTACCTCAGCGGCGGTGAGCGGGCTGGGCTGGCCGCTGACGTTGGCACTGGTACCCACCAGGGGCATCCCGATACCTTCGATGAGGGCTATCGGGACGGGATGGTCAGGTATCCGCACGGCTACGGTGTTGCCCCCGGCGTTGACGATATCGGGGACGGTACCGGACGCAGGCAGCACTATCGTGAGGGCTCCGGGCAGGAAGCTGTCGATTAAGCGGCAGGCAACCAGTGGTAGCTGCCCGGCCAGTTCGGCTATTTGTGATACGTTTGCCACCAGCAGGGGAAGTGCCATGCCCTGCGGTCGCTGTTTGGCCTGAAACACACGCTCCACAGCACGGGGAATGCTCATACCGGCGCCCAGACCATATACGGTATCGGTAGGATAGGCAACTATTCCTCCCTGCCGGAGGATGATAACAGCCCTTTCAATTTGCTGCTGTACATCCGGTGAGAACCTGTGCAGCATTGGTCCGGTACCTTCCTGGAAGCGCATTCTGCCTGATGAGAGTATACCACGAAGGTAGTATTCGCCCAATGGAGACTGACTCAGGATATGTTGACATCAGGCGCATATTGCCCCATACTCAAGACTATATTGTTCCTCACCGGACGGGTGCGGCGTGGAAAAAGGTGACCTTTCACGGATGCTAATCTCAGTGAAGCGGATTGATGCTGTACCCGGCTGGTTGACACTTAAGGGTTGCATAGCATGACGGCGGTCCTCACAGGAATCAAGGTCCTTGACTTCAGCCAGTATATCGCTGGCCCTTATGCCGCTATGCTCCTCAGTGAGCAGGGGGCGGAGGTGACCAAGGTGGAGAACCCGGAGGGGGACCCCTTTCGCGGCCGGCCGGGTTTCTTGGTGTGGAACCGCTCCAAGAGGGGCATCACCCTCAACCTGAAGCAACCCGAAGGCCGGCAAATCGCCCGTGAGCTGGCCAGGCAGACCGACGTTATTATCGAGAGCTTCCGCCCCGGCGTGGCCGACAGGTTGGGTATAGGCTACGAGGCAGTCAGAGAACTCAACCCCCGGATGGTCTATTGCTCTATCTCAGGTTTTGGTCCCGACGGCCCATACCGGGGTGTGCCCGGCTGGGATGCTATTGTGGGTTCGATGACATTGCTCTATATCGGCCAGGGGGGGTCGGGTGGTCCACCGCTCTACCTGGTGATGCCCATGCCGAGCTACTATACCGCCCTCATGGCTTCGTTCAGTATCGCGACAGCCCTTCTCGCCCGCGAGACAACCGGCAGGGGACAGAAGGTGGACGTTTCTCTCTTCAGGTCGATGCTCCACGTAGCCGCTGCCGGAGTGATAGACTTCGAGGGGAGGATTGTCCGTTCCGGTATGGTCAGAGACCCGCAGGGTGTGTCTCCATTATACCGTCTCTACCACGGAAGTGATGGTAAGTGGTTCTTCCTCGGCCTGGGGAACCTGCGCTTCTTTGCCAAATTTGCCGTGGCTGTCGGCCATGAGGAGTGGTTAATCGACCCTCGTTTCGAGGGTGCGCCCTTCATCATCCTGCCACCAACGAGCGAGGAGCTTGTCGCTATATTTCAGGAGATGTTCCTGGCCAGAACACGGGACGAGTGGCTGGAGTTCCTGCGTGCTGCCGACATCCCCTGTGCTCCGGCCTCGACAGTGGAGGAGTTCCTCGATGACCCTCAGGTGCTGGCTAATGGCATGGTGGTAGCAGTCGAGGAACCCCGCCTGGGGAAGGTCCGTGAGATGGGGGTGCCGGTCAGGCTATCGCGTGCTCCGGGTGAGGTGAAGGGGCCGTCCCCGGCGCTGGGACAGCATACTGATGATGTGCTTGGTGAATTGGGCCACTCGGTGCAGGAGATTGCTCGAATGAGAGACCGGGGGGTTATCTAGGATGAGCGAGACACATGCCCTGGACGGCATTCGCGTCATTGATTTCACCACCATGATTAACGGCCCTACAACAGCCCTGTTGCTCTCCGACTTGGGGGCTGAAGTAGTCAAGGTGGAGCCCCCGGATGGTGACCCCTACCGTATCGTTGCCGGAAGCTTCATGGTATGCAACCGGGGGAAGAGGTCGATAGTGGTCGACCTCAAGAAGCCGGAGGCACTCGATGTAGTACACAGACTGATTGCCACCTCAGATATTCTGGTGGAGAATGCCCGCTGGGGCGTATGGCACCGTTTGGGTCTGGACTACGAGTCTGTTTGTAAGATTCGACCGGACATCATTTATGTTTCGGCGCTTGGTCACGGCTCCACCGGACCGTATAGCAGTTGGCCGGCCTATGACCCCCTGCTGCAATGCCGCAGCGGCCAGATGGTTGCTCAGGGCGGTATCGGAAAGCCGCCTGTTTTCCACGCTGTGGCAGTGAACGACCAGGCCTGCCCCATGCTCGGGGCCTACGGTGCGGTGCTGGCCCTGCTCGACCGGGCCAGGACCGGCAAGGGCCAGCACGTTGAAACGTCACTCACCAATGCATCGATAGCCATGCAATCCGGTGACTTCATCGACTACGCTGGTATTGAACGGGAGTATCCCGGGGATACCGGTATTATCGGGTTGAACGCCACCTACCGTCACTACCAGTCAGCCGATAATGTGTGGTTGTTTGTTCTCTGCGCCGACGAGTCGCAATGGAGAGGCCTGTGCCAGGTTACCGGGCAGGAGTCATTGCTCACTGACCCCAGGTTCGCAACACCGGAGAAGCGTGCCGAAAATGATGCTGCGCTTGCAGAGGCGCTAAGCGAGACCTTTCGGAACAGGACGGCTGAGGAATGGGATGCCGTGCTGAAGGAGGCGGGTGTTCCTGCGGCTGTGGGTCGGACTGTGGACGACTTGCTCGACGACCCGCACTGCAAGGAGACCGGTGTCTTCGAGGAACAGGTACATCCGCAGTATGGTCGGGTACGCCTGGTCGGGGTGGTGCCCAGGTTCTCCGATATGTCGGGCATAATCCGGCGGCCGGCTCCTCTGCTCGGTGAGCATACCGGGGAAGTGCTTGCCGAACTCGGCTATTCGGAAGAGCAAATCGCTGCTTTAAGAGCGGACAGAGTAGCGTTCTCTGCTGAGGAGTCATCCTGACCGCATTTTACCGGTGACGCCGAACCGGCCGGCATCACGTGATGAGATGAATATTGCATTGCAGGAGGGTACAGATTGGAATATGAAACGGTTATCTACGAGGTAAAGGAACAGATTGCCAAAGTCACCATGAACCGGCCGGACAAGATGAACGCCATCAACCAGGCCCTGTGGGACGACGTGAATGCTGCCCTTGAGTATGCCGACAATGACCCCGATGTCAGGGTTATCATCCTTGCCGGTAGCGGAAAGGCCTTCAGTAGCGGCTGGGACTTCAAGGACAGCCCCTATTTCAATATCCCGGAAGGCTACGAGCAGTGGGGAACAAGCGGTGCCCTCAAGACTCTGCGTGGGATAAGCAGTCGCTACCTTAACATAATGAACCTCAAGAAAGCGACCATTGCCCAGGTGCATGGCTACTGTCTCGCCGCGGGGTGCTATCTCCAGATGCTGTGCGACATGGCCTATGCCTCTGAGGACGCTATCTTCGGGCATCCGGCTACCACGGGCGGCGGTGTCGATAGTATGCCGCTCTGGGTATGGCAACTGGGAGCGCGGAAGGCCAAGGAGTTGCTGATGAGCCGGCGGTTCGTCGACGGTAAGGAAGCGGAACGAATCGGGCTGGTCAACCGGGCGGTACCGCCGGACAAGCTGGAGGAAGAGGTCTGGAAGCTGGCCAAAGACATCGCCGAGATACCGATAGATGACCTCGGTCCGGGCGGACACGGCATGATAGTGATGAAAGAGAACATCAATGCCGACCTGGAGATAATGGGTTTGGGCGCTCTCTTCACCTATCACCGCCAGCTCAATGCCTGGGGACACGCGAATCTCCGCAGGGAATAGCCGGAAAAGAATACCAGAATTACCGACAGCCGCTGCTTATGCCGGGAGGTTTTTGCACGGGACGGATACCACGTAACTAATGTGTTCTTCACGCTAAGGGCCTCCCGACGACAGGCTGATTTCTCTATTTGACGGCGGGTCACCACAATGGTAATCTTTGAAAAACGGAGTCCCGGTTTATGGATGAAGACAGCGTAAAAGATACCACAGAGGGTGACCGGCGGGTAGCCACCACCGGCGATATCGAAGTCTCCACTTACCTTGAGATTGCCAAGGAGATGGGTGGTGCGCAGTCGGCGGCCGCTGCCGAAGCAGAAGGTACCAGCGAACGTGAGACCATTGTTGTTATCGACTTCGGCTCCCAGTACAGTCTGCTGATAACACGCCGGATTCGTGAGTGCCAGGTTTACGCCGAGTTGGTCGACCACGATACCCCCTGGGAGAAGATAGAGTCGCTGAACCCTAAAGGCTTCATCCTCTCCGGAGGTCCGGCCAGTACCTACGAACCGGGAGCACCCCTGGCCGCACCCTGGGTCTACGAAAGCGGTCTGCCGGTGATGGGTATCTGCTACGGGATGCAGGTGCTAGCCAAACAGCTTGGCGGGCAGGTCACAACGGGAATCAAGCGGGAGTACGGCCAGGCCCTCCTTCACATCAGTGAGGTCGATTCGCCCCTCTTTGCCGGGATTGACAACCCCTCGCAGGTATGGATGAGCCACGCCGACAGAATCGAGGCGATGCCCCCCGGCTTCAGGTCCATCGCCTATACCGAGAACTCGCCGATTGCCGTAATGGGTAACGACAGCGGGATATTCGGTCTCCAATTCCACCCCGAGGTGGTGCACACTCCTCAGGGAAAGACCCTGCTCAGGAACTTCGCCTATCGTGTCTGTGGCTGCCGGGGGAACTGGACGATGGGCAATTTCATCAATGAAAGCATGGAGCGGATACGCCAGCAGGTGGGTGAGGGCAAGATAATCAATGCCCTGTCCGGAGGCGTAGATTCCGCCGTGGTAGCCTCTCTCATTCACCGCGCCGTGGGTGACCAGCTTACCTGCATTTTCGTCAACAACGGGCTGCTGCGCCGCGAGGAAGTGGAAAGGACCTTTAATGTCTTCCGTCTCAACCTGGGCATGCAAATCAACTTCGTCGATGCCACCGACAGGTTCCTCAAGCGCCTCAAGGGTGTGACCGACCCAGAGCGCAAGCGGAAGGCCATCGGACAGGAGTTCATCAAGGTATTCGAAGAGGAAGCCAAGAAGCTGGGCAAGGTGGACTTCCTTGCCCAGGGCACGCTCTACCCGGA
>DATKWT010000112.1 GCA_035529395.1 Dehalococcoidales bacterium
CGTGCCGCACAGGATGCACCCCCGGCCACACCCCCGACTATCAGTATCCTCGGCCTACCCGCTGCTCCCTGAAATTGCTGGTCCATTGACCTCACCACCTTTCCTACCCTGATTCCGTTGACTGCCCATAACGCCAATAAAGATTATAGAATGGACGGATGGGACTGCCCTGACTACCTGATTTGTCCGTGTCTGAGGAAAGCGAAGATTGTTTTTCTATCTAATAGTACCCAGGCAAACCAGACAACTACTGTCAGGCCTACCAGCTCCGGCACGTACACTGCCGGATGCGTCGTGAGCGACGCCCAGATTACCCTCGAAAGCCAGTCAGTGATGTCAGCCCTGGGAAAGGTAAAACCATACAGCGGCCACAATAGCGTCCGTGGACTCTGCCACATCGAATCAAGCACCAGATGCATTAATGAACCGGTAGCCAGAGCAGTAAACCACGTTTTGTGGTACTGCCGGTACAGGTAGATTCCAGGCACGCCAAGAGCCAGGACAAAAAGGAGAGAGTGGCTGAATATCCGGCCGTTGCTGAAAGTTTCCCTGAAGAATACCTGCCCTACAGGTTTATCGATGATGTCCGGGAGAAGGCTTCCCACCAGGATAAACCTTATGTCCGCGTATCTCCTCAGAGCATGAAACCACGATACTCCGGGGGCCGACGATTCGACTCCGGCTGTTGCTGTCTGACGGTGCTCCGTGACCGACCCGTCATCCACTTCTACCACCTTGTTGGAAAACGGCCGACGTGGCACCAGGTTGGCCAGCAGCGTCGCGGTACCCAGCGTGATTCCGATATGTGCAAACGGTAACATTATACTTCTCTTGAATAATAGCAGACAGTACAGTACCCAGCAATTGAAACCGTTTTCCCAGGTCTCCAAGAATGCACCTGAACTCACTACCGGGCCGTGAAGAGGCATAACCGAATCAATCTGAGGAATTCTGCATGGAGATTGACACCGCAGAAGACCTTGAGACGGCGAGAAGCCTGGACCTGCACCGGGAACCGGATGAGGTCTGACCTTTCTCATCAAGTTTACCGGTAGACACTCACGAATAAAGCCCGCGGAACTCTGCCCTTCGGGTTATTAGATTGACTGGCAAATGGTCTTCTGCCTGTCCATCAATACGAACCGTATCCAAGTAGTGAAGTAGGGGAGTGATGCGGCAATCTCGTTCTACCTCAGAGATTGCTTCGCTCCGCTCGCAATGGCATGTGTGGTCGAGGTCACTACAGGGACCACGCCAATACATTGACAACCGGATACGGTAACGATATTATCAAACGATATTATCATCGGAAGGGAGAATCCTGGTGACGAACGTAATCGAAGTCGAACATCTCAGAAAGACCTACGGTCAGACCGTAGCCGTAGACGATGTCTCCTTCCAGGTCAACGAGGGTGAGATATTCGGTCTACTCGGTCCAAATGGCGCCGGGAAGACGACGACTGTCGAGTCCCTACAAGGCCTGCGACGGCCTGATTCCGGCCACCTCCGTGTACTCGGGCTCAACCCACAAACAGAAACCGCGACACTACGACGCCGCATCGGTTCCCAGCTCCAGGAATCGGCACTGCCGGACCGTATCCGGGTCTGGGAAGCACTCGACCTGTTTGCCGCCGTTGTCCCCAACTCGTCGGACTGGCAGTTGCTGATGGAGCAATGGGGGATTAGCGACAAGCGTAAGGCGGCATTCTCCAGCCTTTCCGGCGGCCAGCGGCAACGGTTGCTGGTCGCTCTGGCCCTGGTGAACGACCCCGAGGTAGTATTCCTGGACGAGATGACCACCGGTCTTGACCCGGCAGCGCGGAGAGTAGCCTGGGGGCTTATTCGTGCCATCCGGGAGCGCGGCACAACCATCTTGCTGGTCACTCATTTCATGGATGAGGCGGAGCACCTCTGCGACCGGGTGGCAGTGGTAGACAGGGGGAGAATCGTTGCCCTGGATGCGCCGCAGGGTCTCATCACCACACACGCCAGCGATATCCGCGTCATCTTCACTTCAGACTATCCCGACCTTTCCTGGCTTGAGGAACTCCCTGAGGTACACCGGATAACCCGAAACGGACCTCGAATCGAGGTCGAGGGCAGTGGCCCGGTGCTTGCCAGGGTGGCTGCCGCACTTGTCCAACACGGTATCGTACCGTCCGACCTCCGTACCGAGCAGCCAACATTGGAGAATGTATTCCTGAAACTCACCGGACACAGCGTGCACGAATAAGGACTCTATATGCGAGTACTGTTCAAGCTAACCTGGGTAGAAATCAAGCTCTTCATACGCGAGCCAATAACCATGGTCTTCACGTTTGCCCTACCATTGATATTCCTCTTCGTAATGGGTGGGGTGTTCGGCAATACCCCTGACCCCGAAGGTCTCATCTTCCGGGGAGTCGGACCTATAGACTACTACGTCCCGGCCTACATCGGGCTGATCAGTGCCTCTATCGGCGTGGTAGCACTTCCAGTACATCTTACGGGCTACCGCGAGCGGAGAGTGCTGCGCCGGTTCCGCGCTTCGTCTATTTCCATCTGGGCAGTCTTCGGGTCGCAGGTAGTCGTCAGTCTGGCGATTTCTATCCTGGGCGCTTTGCTGCTAATAGCAGCCGCTCTAGTCGCCTACGACGCCAGCCTGCCGGAATCGCCGGGTCTGGTCGTAGCGGCTTTCGTGCTCAGCGTACTGTCCTTCGCCGCCGTGGGGGTGTTTCTCGGTGCAATACTGCCAACCACCAGAGCCGCCCAGGGACTGGGGTTGATTCTCTTCTTCGTGATGATGATACTGTCCGGTGCCGGTCCTCCGCGAGAGGTGATGACCGAGGCCATGCACTGGATTGCGGATGCTACGCCGCTACGATACGTGATCCTGACGCTACAGGACCCCTGGCTCGGTTTCGGCTGGAACGTGCACGCATCCCTTGTGGTGGGCGGTTTCCTGGTGGCGGCAACCCTGCTTTCTGCCCGCTTCTTCCGCTGGGAGTAGTGTCCGACTATACCCAGACCTCCTTGCCACCGTTGAAGCTTGCGGTGAAAATCCTGCCGGGGTCACCGGTCTCTTCTATGTTAGGCACAGACTTCCCGACAATAGTGCCGAATCCCGCCGGAACGTAGAAGACAAAGTCGAGTGCCGAGGCACCACCGGCTACCGCCTTGATGTAGTTGTTAACCGCCTCCAGGTCACTATCAATGCCGGTACTGCCGGTGTATGCGCTACTATTCTGCGTCTTATCCGCGTATTGAAACACATACCCGTAGAGTGACATGTTGTCCACACGCAGGGGATACATCATCCCGTAGATGGCGCCGGCCACGGACAGGTAGCTGGCAAACTGGTAGCTGGGCCACTTACCTTTTCCAACGGTCATACCGTTGAAGAACGGGTCCTCGTTCTCGAACTCCATCCGTGACACCATGAAAGCCAGGGCGGTAACCTCGATCAGCCGGAATTGCTCGAGGAAATCATGCCCCTGGGCATTCCACTCTCGATTGCCGTACCTGCGCATCTTGGCACCGTTCAGAAAGGCACCACGAAGCCTGTCATGCTGCGCGGTTGCCGTGAGACCTCCGGCAGCAGTTGCGAACCTCATGACCGGGGTCCAGTGTCCCTTCCGGCCGTTCTCGTCGTAGTCTATGACTCCGTCTCCGTTCTCGTCATAGCCGTCCATTATCTCTTTA
>DATKWT010000113.1 GCA_035529395.1 Dehalococcoidales bacterium
AGCCTTCCTACCGAGGAAGGGGGGAAAGATTATATCTGGGGGACACCGGCAGAATCTGGTTTCGGATTCTGCTAACGTCATTCTGTAAGAATGACGCCCAGACACCCCTGCCAAAAGGAGCGCCTCTCAGAAGAGGCGGGGCCCCTTAGAAGGGGCGGGCCCCCTCTGGACTCCCCCTTTTTCATCACCCTGTTAGACTCGATCCGGGATACGTGTTTGCCCCCTGGATTCCAGCCTGCGCTGGAATGACATCAACATCCATCATACGTAAAGATATATACGAGACACTACACTAGTACCAGCCTTCGGCAGCGGTCCTGCTTATTCGATTCTACGACCTCATCTTCTGTGCGGTCGGTTCAACCTCTCCGTGGGAAGAATACCTATTCCCGGAAAGACTGGCCCGGAATCTACTTGACAGGAGTTAATCACGTCTTCAGAATAGCTATAGTAATAGCTCTCGTGAATACTGATGAACGGTACCGGCTAGCGCACGTGTGATGGCGCATGCAGAATCTACCAACCGCACTGGCCCGAGGTCCGAGAAGATGAGAGGCATATATACCCTCCGGCAGGTGTTTCGAATCCACCTCCGTGTGCACTACACGTGGTTATTGGCCGCGGTCCTTCTCACGGCCGCTATTGTCACTCAGTTCTCTACCGTCTATCCCCTGTGGCAGAGGTTAATCCTTGGAGCGGCTGGCACAGTGCTGTTCTTTCTTGTCGTCGTTACCCGGGAGTTCATCCTCGCCGTCACTTCTACCAGGAAAGGTATGACGATAAACGTCATCACACTCTTTGTCTTTGGCGGACTGCACCAGGTAGAGAAGGATACTACCATCCCGGCCCTTGAGTTACTGCAGTCTGCACTCGGGCAGCTATTCAACCTGCTTACAGCAGGGATTTTCACCGCTGTCTACTTTCTACTGGTACATACCGGAAACATAATCGTTGACGTGCTTATGCAGTGGCTGGCGTTTATCTGGTTCATGCTGGCCATTCTTCACTTCGTACCGGGTTTCCCTCTGGATGGAGGCAGGGCGCTGCGAGCACTTATCTGGCGTTTTACCGGTAACTATGAAAAGGCGACTCGCACGGCTGGCTGGATAGGGTGGACTATCGGGTTGCTCGCTTCTATGGGGGGGATTACGCTACTGGTCCTGACACAAGAATGGTTCACCGGGGTGTTGCTCGTAGCCGTTGGTCTGGTGCTTCAGAACGCAGCAACGCATGGTCGCCGACTCGCCGCACAGACCGGCGCTCTCACCGGTGAACAGCAGAGTGCCCGGTAACACTAATCATTCAGCCACAAGAATTTTTCGGTAATCTGGTTAATTATCTGCGTCCGGCGGCTTTCCGTGTAATAGGCCCGCCACTCTGCCTTGAACCACCTGAATGGGCTCTGCGCTTCCGACCACAGCCGCAGCCTGATGTCGCGAGGGTCATCAGTCAGCCAGGACGCGTCTATTACCGTAGCCAGTGGTGTGCCGCCGGTTATTTCCACTTCGTAATGACTGCGTCCGACTCTCTGGGGCAGCAGACCCCGATTATAGATGGCCCAGTTCACCCGTACGGTGTTTCTCGGTGCTGCCCTGGTTTTCACATAGAGACGGCCATCGGATGGGTCCTCAGGGTTCAGCCAGCGCAGCTCCATGATTCCGGTAAGTAACGGAAAGGACATCTGCGTCACCTGGGTCCTGCTCCGTGTGTACTCCTGAGAACGCTCACCGACAACATCTTCCCACTCTCGCCACTCCGTCCAGGAATCATTGGTGTGCCGCAGTGTGCCGATGCCGGCGATGGTTTCGCCAAACATATCATCCCACTTGTCCGTACCCAGCAGCCAATCAGCCCTTTGTTCGAGGTCCCCGCCTCTGGCAAGCACAGCACACTCTATGGATTCCCCCAGTATGTAACGAAGGATTCGGTCCGCCAGAAGAGAGGCAACCTCATCCTGCACAGCGAAATCACTGTGACCGTATTCACCGTAGTAGACAACATCTGCCCCCTCCGAGTATTGAGCCGTGAGTGGCACTACGCCGTCGTCCATATCCCTCGGCCATACATCAACCCCGGCACGGTCGAACTGCGGACTGAGAGGCGCCTTTTCTGCCGATATGAAGGCCAGCCAGTATTTCCTGGTGCTTACCCACTCTCCCCCTTCAGAGCTGTCCTGAAAAAGCACGGATTCACACACGCCTTCATCGGCGCCCAACAAGAAAGTCTGGCAATACTCCAGCACAGGGCTTCCACCGGGTGCATAGTACCGCTCCAGTTTCTTAATGGGGCTATTAACGGTTATCACCGCCGTTACTTTATCAGCTATCCCATCGATGTTCTGCGACACTGCGTAGAGTGCTGCCTTACCCCCCATACTGTGTCCGACAAGGATAAGGTTATCCTTACCCTGGAAGTACTCGTCGATGCTGTCAACGATGTTATGAGCCCAGGTATCGATATCTTCGTAGCCGGGATAGCATCTTGCCATGGTATTGATGCGTAAAGTGGTGCCGGGGTTGGCTTGCTTATAGAGGAAGTCAAACGTCGGCAGCTGTTCTTCAAGGGAGTCAGAGAGAAGTTGGAATGTGCAGCAATCGCTGCCCATACCGTGAAGGAATACGAAGTTGAGCTCCTTGACCTTGATACGGACCGGTGGCGCTGATTGTGTCAAACCCGGGAAAGCGACCAGGATACACAGACAAATGACCACCAGCAGCGATACTCGTCTTATAGCACGAATGAACATCTCATCACCAGTCAAATCTACCTTGAAGTCTTTTTGATTACTACTAAGCCGGCTCTAACAGTCTTTCTATGGATACTGTAAAAGCCCGAGCGTTCCCTGTCAAGGTTGCGCTGACTTATGTACCTCTGTACTGGAGTGTCACTAATGTACCGGACGAGTACAGGGGCTTGACAGGCCGATAACCGGAGGATAAAATATTATTAGGTATAACCTAATGTTCAGGCATACACTAATTATCTCTGTGGAGTTGGTAAATGGTGAAGCGAAACGAGGAAGACCTGGTGCAGTACATCCTGAAGATGTCCGAAGATATATACAATGCACTTTCACCCGGAGTGCCGACCGAGTGGCTCTCGTCCGATTTGACCGTCGCCCAGCTGCGTATTCTGCTTGTCCTGCAGTCCCGGGGGCCCACCCGGATGAGTGATATCGCATCCACTCTGAGTGTTACCCTCCCGTCGGCAACCGGCATTGTGGAGAACCTGGTTAAAAAGGGACTTGTGAAGCGAGAGACCGACCCGACAGACCGAAGGCTGGTCATCTGCAAGATATCTCCCGCCGGACAGGAAAGTATAAACCGGCTCTGGTCATCCGGCCAGTTCCAGATGGAGAGGTTACTCGAAGGGCTGTCCCTGGAACAACTCCGTAAAGCTGCCGACGTTACCGATATGCTTTTTAACAATGTATCGGAAAAGGAGGAGGAGGTGACAACAGATGAAACGCTTGCCTGAAGCGTTAGCCCGATTCATAGAACGCCGTCCCTGGTGGCTTGTCGTCGCAACCGTAGTGCTGGCTGCCGCTGCCATTCCAGGGATTACCATGCTGAAAACAGAGACCGGTTTTAACACACTGGTCTCGCCCGGCTCTTCACTTTCCCAGGACAACTCCAGGTACCAGGAGCAGTTTGGTGCCGAACCAATTACTGTTCTACTCGAAGGCCGACTTGACGACATATTCTCGACTGGCAACCTGGAGATTATGCGTGTCTTCGTGCAGGAGTTCTCCAATGATAGCCGCTACCGTGCTGTTGCCGGCCCGCTGGATATCCTCCAGGCGGCCGTGGAGGAAGCAAATAGCAGACAGTTGGCACTACAGGAGCAGATAATGCTCGCGCAGGAGACCGCCGCTGTGAAGGCCAGAGAGATTGCTGCCGCACAGGGACTTTCGGAGGAGCAGCAGGCAGAGGCAGCCGAACTGGCCCGGGTCGGGGTTATTCAGGAGTTCCAATCACAGATAGAGGGGATGCAGCAGATAGGAGAGCCCTCACTGGATAACCCTCTTTTCGTGGCAACCGTCCTCTACGGCACAGATGGCACAATCAACAAAGCAATGCAGCCATTCATTCCGGACGATGGACACGTCCTGCTATCTATAACTCCACAAGGGAACATGGATGACCGGGAGGCCCTGCAGGCAGCCGAAGATATCGAGGTTTTCTTCGCAGAGCACCCTCTGGCGAATGCGGATGTCACGGTTATTGCAGACACGAAACTGGTGGACGCCATCAGCAGGAGCCTGGGCAGCAACTTTGCAGTCCTCTTTGGCCTGTCCGTCGGTGTTATGATACTCATCCTGCTGGTAATGTTCCGAGTACGCTTGCGGTTGCTCTCCCTGCTGATGGTCGGCATTGGCGCCCTGTGGACATTCGGCCTGGCGGGATACTGCTCCATACCCCTGTCAATGACCACCATGGCGGTGCTGCCAATACTCATCGGTCTCGGAATAGACTATTCGATACAATTCCACAACCGTTACCAGGAAGAAATCACCAGAAGCCACTCAACAGGCAAGGCAATTACCACCTCCATATCCCGTATGTTCCCTGCGGTGGGTATTGCCCTGCTGGCCACGATTATCGGTTTCATTACGCTCTATATATCCAGGGTACCTATGATACGTGACTTCGGAACGATGCTCGCGGTTGGTGTCGTTCTGTGCTACGTAGCAGGGCTGTTTCTCCTTCACAGTATTCTTTATCTGAGTGACAGGAAGGTACCCATCGACCGCCTGAGTAAGGCGGCCAGGCAGGCAAGCGGTCGTATCGAGAGGGTTCTATCGCGTGTGGGCAGGATGGCAGTCAACAGGACGCTTCCGATATTCCTGATTGCCCTGGTCTTCGCCATTACCGGAGGCGTGGTGGACCACTGGCTCCCGATTAACACCAACTACGAGGAACTGATGCCTCAGGACATAGAGGAACTGGAGGTATTACGGGAGCTACGTCAGATACTCGATATCGGCGGCGAGATTCGCTTCATGGTAGAGGCAGAAGATGTCACCAGCCCGGAGGTACTCACCTGGCTGAGGCAATACCAGGACGCAGCTCTCAGGCTGTATCCCGAACTCCTTTCGGTGGACAGCCTGGCGGTGCTTCTCAATGAAGCCACCCAGGGAGCAACACCCACCGAACAGCTAGTTGAGCAGGTACTCGGGAGTACTCCGCCCCTTCTCCTGGACCGGCTGGTCTCCCCCGACCACAAGATGGCAAGCATATCGTGCAGTATTGCATACATATCCCTGGAGGAGACCAATGACCTTCTTCAGGGCATGGCAGACCTCGCTCAACCACCTGACGGGGTGCGAATTGCACCGGTAGGGTCTCTTGCCCTCGGAGCAAGTACGGTTGATGCCGTGGTAGGGACAAGGCTTACCATGAACCTCCTCTGCCTGGGGGCCGTATTTGTGGTGCTCCTGCTGGTCTACCGGCGCCTCAGCAGTGTCGTATTCACCATCATACCGGTGGGTGCAGTGATAGCATGGTCCTCACTGGATATGTTCCTCATCGGCATCCCGCTCAACCCACTCACCGCGATTCTGGGTGTAATCATAATCGGCATCGGCACCGAATTCATGGTGTTGCTCATCAGCCGGTACGAAGAGGAGAAACAACAGGGACAACTACCGCGGGATGCAATGGTTACGGCACTCTCGAAGATAGGCCGTGCCATAGTCACCACTGCTCTGACAACTGTGGGCGGCTTCGCCGTACTGATAGCGTCGGACTTCGTCATGGTCCGCGACTTTGGTATCGCCACAGTACTGGGCGTATTTCTCTGTCTGATTAGTGCTATTGCCGTTATGCCCGGGTTGATTGTATGGTTCGACGAATGGAGAGCCAAGAGGTTGTTAAAGCAAACCAGGTGACTATCAACAGGATACGGAGTAACGAGCAGGACACCACAGGCCGGAAAACGCTATAATGTGACCGCAGGGACAGGTCGGTAAATCAGCCGACAATTATCCTTCTGAATACTGAAGGGTGCGGCCCTTCTGAATACTGAAGGGTGCGCATGGACTGGAGGCATGCAGATGCGTATCGGGTTGATAACGGACACACACATCCCCATGGCGGCCAAAGAACTACCCCCCGAGGTGGCTGAGGTTTTCCAGGAAGTCGACCTCATCCTGCACGCTGGTGATATCTACAATATATCCGTCCTGGACGACCTCCAGCGGATAGCACCGGTGCTGGCGGCACTTGGAGATGACGATTCCATCGGCCTGCTGAAGGACGAGCGTGTTGAGAACAAGCATGTGCTGAATCTGGAGGGCTACACGTTATGGCTCGTCCACGAAAGGCCCTTTCCGTACCGTTCCACACAAGAGCAGAGAGCACAGCTTCCCGACGTCATCGTACACGGTCACAGTCATGCTGCGGAGGTGAGGCACTATGACAGTGTCCTGGTTGTAGGCTCCGGCAGCCCCACTTTTCTGCACTACCACCACGGTCCGGGTACGGTCGCCATACTTGAAATAGGACCGGAAGGAGCGGAGGCTTCCATTGTGAAGCTGTAGGGTGCTGAAAAACCCTTTCGACCAATCCCCGTGCGTCCCGGATGGAGCGCCTCTCAGAAGAGGCGGAGCGCCTCTCAGAAGAGGCTGGGCCCCTCAGAAGGGGCGGTGCCTTACCCTTCCTGTCCAGGAAGGGGGGAAATCATATCCGGGGGACACCGGCAGAATCTGGTTTCGGATTCTACTAACGTCATTCTGTAAGAATGACGCCCAGACACCCGTGCCAAAAGGAGTGCCTCTCAGAAGAGGCGGGGCCCCTCAGAAGGGGTGGGCCCATCAGAATGGGCACCCCCTCCGGACTCCCCTTTTTCATCACCCTGTTAGTGCACTACCAGCGACTGAGCACGCCTGGCCTTACTGTGAGGGAAAATGAAGCAACGAGGAGAGCGGATGCCGGATTTACGGCTCCACGAGTATCTGGTCGGAGCGACCTGTAACTAACTCATGGCCGAGTGATAGTCCTGCAGGGACCTCACCCCGGAGCCACCCTGACGATAGGCAGCTATTCCCTTGGCGGCGGCAGCGGCAGCAGCCAGGGTAGTGATATACGGTACCTTGTATTTTATCGCCGTCTTGCGGATATAGGAATCATCATACTGACTTAGCTTCCCGACCGGGGTATTGATAACCAGGTTAATCTCCCCGTTCATGATTCCATCAGCGATATTGGGGCGCCCTTCGTGCATTTTCAGAATCAGTTCGGACTCGATACCCTCACCGGCAAGGAACTGGCGAGTACCTCGCGTTGCCTTGATTTTGAAACCGAGGCCAGCAAAGCTCCTGGCCACCTCAGTAACAGCGGGACGTTCTTTCTCGGACACCGTTATCAGGACGGTACCCTCTGTTGGGGGCAGTTGTTTTGCCGCCTCCTGTGCCTTAAAGAAGGCCAGGCCGAATGAGTCCGCGATTCCCAGAACCTCGCCTGTCGACCGCATCTCCGGACCGAGCACAGGGTCCACTTCGGGGAACATGTTGAATGGGAAAACCGCTTCTTTCACACCGAAGTGTGTTATCCTGCGCCGCTTCAGGTCCATCTCAGCAAGTTTCTTGCCGAGTATAAGCTGAGTTGCGATGCGCGCCATGTACACGTTGCACACCTTCGAGACCAGCGGTACCGTCCGCGATGCTCGTGGGTTTGCCTCCAGCACGTAGACCACGTCCCGGGCAATCGCATACTGGATGTTCATCAGCCCCAGCACGTCCAGTTCCTGCGCAATCTTCCTGGTATACTCGTAAATCGTTTCAAGGTGCTTTTCCGGTATGCTTACCGGAGGTATTACGCAGGCGGAATCGCCGGAATGTACGCCGGCAAATTCAATGTGCTCCATGATGGCGGGCACAAAGACCTCGGAGCCGTCGGCAATGGCGTCGGCCTCCGCCTCGATGGCGTTCTCTAGAAACTTATCTATCAGGATGGGGCGGTCAGGGGTGACATCCACAGCGGCGGCAAGATACTCCGTGAGCATCTCCTCGTCGTGAACAACCTCCATGCCTCGTCCGCCCAGAACATAGGAAGGCCGTACCATCAGGGGATATCCGATTCTACCGGCAACGACCAGCGCTTCCTCAATATTGCTGGCCATGCCGGAATCCGGCATAGGAATGCCTAGCTTGGCCATTATCTGGCTGAACCGGTCACGGTCCTCTGCCAGGTCGATTGTCTCCGGCGAGGTACCCAGTATTCTAACGCCAGCCTCGGAGAGCTCCCTGGCAATGTTGAGCGGGGTCTGTCCTCCAAACTGGACTATCACGCCTTCCGGCTTCTCCTTCTCGTAGATGCTGAGAACGTCCTCAACGGTGAGTGGCTCAAAGTAGAGCTTGTCCGACGTGTCGTAGTCCGTGGAGACAGTCTCAGGATTGCAATTGACCATGATTGTCTCGAATCCCATGTCACGTAGCGCCAGAGCGGCATGGACACAACAATAGTCGAACTCTATCCCTTGGCCGATACGATTCGGCCCGCCCCCGAGTATCATTACCTTCCGCCGATCGCTGGCTACCGTCTTGTCGGGGGCATTGTAGGTGGAGAAGTAGTAGGCGGCATTTTCCACGCCACTGACTGGTACAGGCTCCCACGCCTCGACAACCCCGAGGGAAATGCGCCTGGCCCGGATTTCCTTCTCCGGTACGCCGAGAAGCTGCGCCAGATAGCGGTCGGCAAACCCGTCCTTCTTTGCCTGAATCAGCAGGTCATCCGGCAGCATTTTGCCCCTGTATTGAAGAACCTTCTCCTCCAGTTCCACAAGCTCCTTCATCTGCTCAATGAACCAGCGCTTGATGTATGTCCTCTCGTACAGCTCGTGAACACCGGCACCTTTGCGAAGTGCCTCGTACATGATGAACTGGCGCTCGCTGGTGGGGTTCTTGAGCATCTCCATTAGTTCAGGCAGTTCTTTTTCATTGAAATCCCGCGCGAAGCCGAGGCCATAACGACCAATTTCAAGTGAACGAATCGATTTCTGAAAGGCTTCTTTGTAATTCTTGCCGATGCTCATTACCTCGCCGACGGCACGCATCTGGGTACCAAGCTTATCCTCGGCACCCTTGAATTTCTCGAAAGCCCAGCGGGCAAACTTGACGACCACATAGTCACCTGATGGGGTGTACTTCTCAAGGGTCCCGTCCCGCCAGTAGGGAATCTCGTCCATGGTGAGGCCACCGGCCAACATGGAGGATACAAGTGCTATCGGGAAACCGGTCGCCTTGGATGCCAGTGCCGAGGAGCGTGAGGTTCGCGGGTTAATTTCTATCACCACCACGTGACCCGTCTCCGGGTCATGGGCAAACTGGATATTGGTGCCGCCGATTACCTTTATTGCCTCCACTATCCGGTAAGAGTACTCCTGGAGTTTCTTCTGAAGCTCCGTGTCTATCGTGAGCATTGGTGCCGTACAGTAGGAATCCCCCGTATGGACGCCCATGGCATCCACATTCTCGATGAAACAGACCGTTATCATCTGGTTTTTGGCGTCGCGGACTACTTCCAGTTCCAGCTCTTCCCAGCCCAGGACGGATTCCTCTATCAGCACCTGGCCGATGAGACTGGCGGCAATACCGCGGCTGGCTACGGTCCGTAGCTCCTCCACATTGTAGACCAGACCGCCGCCGGTCCCGCCCATCGTGTATGCCGGGCGTATGACGACCGGATACCCCAGTTCCGCAGCTACTTCCTCGGCATCTTCGACATTATAGACAGCGGTGCTCCGCGGCACTTCGAGTCCGAGACCGTTCATTGTTTCCTTGAAAGTGATTCTGTCCTCGCCACGTTCAATAGCGTCAATCTCTACGCCGATTATCTTAACGTTATATTTATCAAGAACACCGGCCCGTGCCAGCTCGGCACTGAGATTCAGACCGGACTGCCCGCCCAGATTTGGCAGCAGGGCGTCCGGTCGTTCTTTCTCGATAATCTGAATCATACGGTCGAGGTTGAGTGGCTCGATGTAGGTAGCATCTGCCATACCGGGGTCAGTCATGATTGTGGCCGGGTTGGAGTTCACCAGTACAATCTCGTAGCCAAGAGCCTTCAAGGCCTTGCAGGCCTGTGTACCGGAGTAGTCGAATTCGCAAGCCTGACCAATGACAATGGGTCCGGAGCCGATTATCATCACCTTCCTGATATCATCCCGCCTAGGCATGCAGCCTGCCTCCCAAGTTCTTATTCTCCATAGTTACCCAGGTTATTCCGGATGGTCTGTGCCTGATGAACACGTACAGGGCCAGGAGATAGTATAGCATACCGACCCTTCAAAGAGCAATAGGTAATCAGTTACCGTATTCTGTTTAGCATCTTCATAATATTCCTATTCGCGAGTTACGACTAACCCGTCAACTATCTGGATTATCAACCGGGGTATATCATGGTTCTATGGCAACTCCATCTTCCACTTCTACGTGGTTGTACAGCATCAGCGATACTTGCCGCATAATCGTCTTTGCCGGCAACTCACCTTACCCGGGTTGCTATGGACTATTCAGTCATGTATACTGCAAATCAGTGACAATTTGGACTTTTTACCCTGGGCTGACCGCTATCAACATGCCAGACTACATCATGATTTACAGTATAGCAGAGGTGAGACCCGCAGCGATAAACACACGTAAGCAAGGAGGATGTGCCGGTAATGGAAGTACTTGATGTAATCAGAAAGCGAAGGAGCATAAGGGACTACGGACCAGACAGGATACCGGAGGACGTGCTGGACAGGTTGCTGGAGGCACTGCGCCTGGCCCCGACGGGAGGTAACCGCCAGCCTTTCAAGTTCATCGTTGTGCAGGATAAGGAGACCAGGGGAAAAGTAGCTGCTGCCTGTCGATGGGTACCGGGCAGACCCAATGGCCATGAGTTCATCGCCGAAGCCCCCGTGGTGATAGTCGCCTGCGGCTCCGAGAAAGACGCGGTTACGCGCTTCTACAAGGATGGAAATCCTTCCCTCATAATGGGTGTTGCCCCAGAAGCAATAGACAAGGACCCGTATGACTACAATAACCTCATGGCGGTCGACCTTGCGATTGCCCTGGACCACCTGACCCTGGTAGCGACTGAGGAAGGACTGGGAACGTGCTGGATTGCGGCTCTGGACGAGAGGGAGCTAAAGAACATCCTTTCCGTACCCGATGATATGAGGGTCCTGTTCGTGATGCCCATTGGCTACGCCATTTCGTGGCCGGAGCCAAGGCCCCGGAAGGCACTCGAAGAAATCATATGCCGGGACATCTACAGCTAGCGGGCAGAGCGGCACTTTATCAGGTGCTTCCTGTGTCCTCAATCCCGCTTCCAACGTGAGTCAGCAGAACTCCCCGGTCTCACACTGCCATTCCCTCCCGTGCAATGTCACTGTATCATTCATACGGTGACATTTTCTCTGGGCACTGATAATCCGTACGATTTACTACTGAGCTAGTACAATTACTTGACAATCCATGTTCTGTCGATTACAATGGACGCCTGTGCACGTAAGCAGAACTATATAGTTCTGCTGCTTTAGTGTAAATGTAACTTACCATACCGTGCAGTAGTTGGTTGCCTGGAGGAATACGCTGGGGTCCTGCTGGGGAAAACCAGAGTGCCGGGGATGTTTGGGATGACCATCCACCGGCTTAATTAAGCGCGGCTACTCCCTCCCGTGACCGGAGCTCTGGGGGTAATCGGGCATAGCCGGGCTTTATCGGGTTTAGGCTGATATTGTCGGGTTTAGCAGCAGGGCCCCTAACCAGAAAGGCATACAGACAACTACAGTCCAGGCCAGGCTTCCAGGTCACAGCCCTGATACTGCTTCCTCAAGATAAGACCAGTCCACCCATAACAACCCCCACTGGAACAATGGACATCAGATTAACAGGAGGCATAATAACTATTTATTACTATTGACATCAGATATCATGATGCGTATAATCTATGACTAAGGACTGTACCTGAACGTCAAGGTAGTTTTTAAACAAGTACGGAGACTGCGGTCTCGGTCGTGTTGTGGACTGATAGAGTCCATAACAACGCAGATAGAGATAGAAGAGGAAACTGCCCATGTTACGCGCCGGTAGAGCGCTTTATATATAGGTAGAACCCTAACCTTATATGGTAATAACTAAAGGAGAGGAAATGAAGAAAAAAGCAATATGGTTGGTTTTCAGTTGCCTGATGGTAGCGGCGCTGGTTCTGTCATCCTGCCAGCCGGCAACAGTCGAGGAGAAGAAAACAACAGAGACAGTTAAGGGGCAGGTCACAGAAAAGGATGCTCCCAAGGTAGAAGAGGAGGAGGAAGGTCCGGCTGCCGTTGAGGAAAAGGGTCCGGAGATGGTCACTGACTCTATGGGGAAACTGAAGGAGAAACCCCGCTACGGGGGCACTATCACCTTCATCTCGGCCGGCGGTGCGCCGACACAGCTCCTCGACCCGGTGAATTCGACCCGTGCCGTGGTCAACGGAGTTAACGTCTACGGACGACTGGGCACGGCCGACTGGTCAAAGGGGCCCCAGGGTACCGGTGAATGCCCGTTCTCATCCTCATATATCGCCGACCCGTTTACCATAGGTGATGTGGTCGAGAGCTGGGAAATTGTCGACCTGGGGACCATGAACTTCAAGCTCCGTGAGAACGTCTACTGGCAGAACCGCCCGCCGATGAACGGACGGCAGTTCGTTGCCAGTGACGTTGAGTATTCGTATGAACGCTCTGCGGATGACCCGCGGGCCACGGGCTACCAGGCACCGGACTATGTGCGGGACCCGACAATTCCGCCTTTCTACACCGAGCATGACAAATTCAACTTCACGATCGTGTACGAAGTACCAGGCACGCGCATGTTTCACGGTCTCATGCACTGGAACTACATGCAGCCACGTGAAGTGGTGGAGATGTACGGTGACCTGGAAGACCCCGCACACCAGGTAGGCATCGGCCCGTGGATGCTGGAGGATGCCGTTACCGACAGCTCGCTGACGTGGATCAGGAATCCCAACTACTACGCGTTCGACCCCTTCTTCCCCAAGAACAGGCTGCCCTATGCCGACAAGCTCCAGATGATTGTGATACCCGATACGGCCACCCAGCTAGCGGCGCTGCGAACGTGGAAGACCGACTGGCAGTCTGTCCCCTCCGACAAGGTGGACGGCATGATTAAATCCAATCCCGAGCTGAAGATGGTGAAGATGCTGCCGGACGCCTCCTCTACGATCTGGCCGCGCACCGATATCGCACCCTTCAACGACAAGCGGGTACGGCAGGCAGTCTCCATGGCGATAGACCAGCCAGCCATCCTGGAAGACTACTACGAGGGCAGGGCTTACATGCTCACCTGGCCGGTGATGCCCTCCTTCGCCGACCACTACACACCGCTGGAGGAGCTGCCGGCAAACAGCCAGTTGCTCTACGGATATAATCCGGAAGAAGCCAAGGCACTGCTGGCCGAAGCCGGCTATCCAAACGGCTTCGCCACCGACTGCCAGGTCTCGGCTGCCTGGCCGCGCGGTATCGAGCAGTTGTCCCTGGTCCAGAGCTGGCTTGCCGATGTCGGCATCGACATGACGATAGACGTGGTGGAATCCACCAC
>DATKWT010000114.1 GCA_035529395.1 Dehalococcoidales bacterium
CCTCCCTGCAGTGAGGGTAAGTTTTCTTAATACAAACTTCGTTTGCCCTGCATTATTACCCTGCTCTCAAATGGAACTATTACTCTAACAGGGACTGAAAAAGGGGAGTCCAGAGGGGCTTCGCCCCTTCTGAGGGGCACCCCCTTATGGCAGGGGTGTCTGGGCGTCATTCTTACAGAATGACGTTAGCAGAATCCGAAACCAGATTCTGCCGGTGTCACCCCAGATAAAATTATTTCCCCCTTCCTGGCCAGGAAGGGGAAGGCACCGCCCCTTCTGAGGGGCGCTCCATCTGGGCCGCACGGGGATTGGTCGAAAGGGTTTCTCATCACTCTGTCAGAGGTTCACTTAACGACATTGACACTCCACAGTCAGTAGCGTAACATAACCACAGCAACCTGCAAGGGACAACCAGACCATCGCCCCATCGCGGCGAATCCCGGACAGATAGATGGAATACAGAGGAGGAACGACTATGGCCTTTTTCCAGCATGGCAATGCACGAATTTACTACGAGGACGTTGGCCAGGGAGACCCTATAATCAGTAACCATGGCCTGAGCGAGGATGCTAATTACTGGAGCGAGACTGGCGTTACCGCCGCCCTGGCCGAGAAGTACCGCGTGGTATCAATGGATATGCGGGCGCACGGCCGTACCGTGGTTGAAGGTGAATCCAAGGGGTATGATGCCGATACCATGGCGGCCGACTTCGATGCCCTGGCCGACCACCTCGGAATCGACAAGTTCCACCTGCTCAGTCACGCCACCGGGGGCATGGTGGCGGCACGATACGGGATGTACCGTTCGGAACGGCTTCTCAGCCTGATACTCACCGACACCGGTTCCGAGACCCGGCCCACGATGTACGATGCCCGGGGAGATGAGTTGACTGTTATGCCCCCACAATTCGATGCGGAGACGCCCATGCCGGAAGAGCTGCCAACCGTTGAGCAGATATCTGCCGGTACTCACGCCAACCCCGGCGTCTTTCTCTTCAAGATGGCTGAGCACCCGTACAGCGACATTATGTGGCCCATATACGACGGGTTCCTGCACCGGCAGGACCGCTGGCAGATAATGGAGTTCATGCTTACATTCTACAGCGACCCCGACCCGCGCGTAGAGGCACTGCGTCAGGTCATCTGCCCCACCCTGATACTACTCGGTGAGTTTGACTACGTCTTCTACAAACCCAGTGAGCTCATGGCAAAGGAAATCCCGGATAACCGTCACGTCATCATGCCGGGATGCGGCCACATGACGGCCATTGAAGACCCGAAGTGGACCACCAGTGAACTGCTCGACTTCCTGGACTGCGTGTCCAGAACAGGCCGTGCAAACTGGTAGCTGTTATCTGCCGGTCTCAATACGGGAATACTGAAAGAACACAGGAGGCAAGAAGTGGCATTTTTCCAGAACGGAAACGCACGAATTTACTACGAGGATGTGGGACAGGGAGAGCCCATAATCTGCAACCACGGACTGAGCGAGGACACCTCGTACTGGAGTGCTACCGGAGTCACCGCCGACCTGGCCGAGAAGTACCGCGTGATATCGATAGACATGCGGGGCCACGGTCGCACCGTGATTGAGGGTGAGCCCAAAGGCTATGACGAGAAGACGATGGGAGAGGACTTCAATGCCCTGGCCGACCACCTGGGAATCGACAAGTTCCATCTGCTCAGTCACGCCACCGGCGGCATGTACGCTGCCCGCTTCGGAATCAGGCACTCGGACCGACTGCTTAGCCAGATGCTGACCGATACCGGTTCCGAGACGTTACCCACGATGTACCACCCCGACGGCAGGGATATCACCGAAGAGGACCGCGAGCTCGCCCGCGCGGCTATGGAGCAGGCTATGCAGAATGCGGCGACCCAACCGACGCCGACCTACGAGGAGAGGAAGGCCGGATGGCGCGCCAACCCCGGCGTTTTCACCTTCAAGATGGAACAGCACCCGTACAGTGACAGATTGTTCGACGTACTGGACGGCTTCTACCAGCACCGCGTCAGCCAGCAGGCGTTTATCGAGTTCAGACAGAGTTTCTACACCGACCCCGACCCGATGGTCGAGGGGTTGCGCCAGGTCAAGTGCCCCACCCTGCTGTTAGTCGGGGAGTTCGACATTGTCTTCCTGAAACCCACTGAGCTCATGGCAAAAGAGATTCCGGACAACCGCCACGTCATTATGGCGGGATGCGGCCACATGACGGCCATTGAGGCCCCGAAATGGACCGCCCATGAGTTACTGGACTTCCTGGATTGTGTTGGCAAAACGGGACACGCCAACTGGTAGCACTGGGGACCATGAACCAGCAGCTACTGGTTGCGTACCGCTTCCAGCAATACCTCGGGGAGCATCTTCACCTGGCAGTTACCCTTTTCGGCCAGATTTCTCCTGACGTTCTGGTAGCAGCCGGTGCAGATTGTGACCACGGTGTCGCTGGTGACGCTGCCGGCAAGCTCTTCCATGTGGGGAGGGATATAGCAGCAGCGCGTGCTGTCCAAGTGATTCACCTTCAGCCCGTCGACCCTTCCGAGCAATCGGGCGGCATGCTCGATGTCCACCGGATGTGAGGTGACGCGCCGCCGGAACCGGTAGCAGCCGGCGTAGTAGTCGATTGCCTCCTCGAGCCGGCCGCCCTTCCAGTGACGGCCGAGAAGCTCACTGTACGAGATGACCTCAAGGTCTGTGGCGTCGGCACAGTTGGTATAGCTCGGTTCGCAGGCACCGCAGAAGAGGGCTACGGACTTCGCCCCGAGCTCTTTAGCCTGCTTGAAGTTCTCCAGGACAAACTCCCGCGAAAGCTCTCGGTAGCTGGCGATGTCCTCCTCGTTCCTGGCCATCACCGCAGGCTGCCCGAAGGCCATCCAGCCGCAGCAGTACTCCTTTGACAGCAGAGTATAGCTCACCTGCAAGTGGTCAAGCAGGGCCTTCAGGTCCTTAAGAACGTGAGGCATTGCCTCCGGCTGAAAGCAGCCCATGATAATGGCATAGTCGGCGCTCTCCCCTGTCGGATAACCGATATCATCGAGGACACGACGCCTTCCCGAACCATCATCACGGAAGGTACCATACCTGCGAATGTTCTCAACCAGTTTCTCATCTATCATGGTGATGTCTCCTTACCGTTAACGGGTCATGCTGCAACAGTCTTCTGAGATTGCTTCGTGACACGCCACTGAGTCCAGTGGCGCGCAATCTAACACCGTTACGAAACCGCGGCTCCTTCCTCTCTCAGCCGTCGCTCTTCACCGCATTCCAGTGGCTCCCCCCGGGAAACAATGGGGAAACACCGGTTGCAGGAGATGCACTTCGCCGGAGCGGTGTCGCCCTTCTGCCAGCGGACCAGCAAACCCGGCTCACGGATGAAGGGGCGGCACATCGATACCATATCGGCGTCACCGCTACTGACAATACTCTGCGCCGTCTCTAGGGTACGAATCCCCGCGACGACCATTACCGGCACGCTCACTGCTCGCTTGACAGCAGCAGCCCTCTCCCGGAAGGGCGTCCGCTCCGGGTCGCCTTCCTTCACCGTGAGGGCTACCTGCCCGACACCGGCGCTGACCTCGATGGCATCAATCCCGGTGTCCACCATCTGCTGTGACGTCTCGATGCCTTCTTCCAGGGCAACACCGCCCTCGCGGTCGTCCATCACACCGAACTTTATCATCAGGGGGAAGTCACCACCGACTGCCTGGCGTATCCGGCGTATCACCTCCAGATGGAACCTCCTCCGTTTCTCAGCATTACCACCCCACCGGTCCGTCCGCCGGTTAAACAGGGGCGAGATAACCTGGCTCATCAGGTAGCCGTGCGCACCATGAAGCTGGATGGCATCGAAACCGGCCTCCCGACCGCGCACTGCCGCCGCGGCAAAGTCGGCGATAATGCCTTCGATGTCCTCTTCAGTCATCTCCCGATGCGGCCGCTTCATCTCCGGCATCTCGGAGATAGCCAGGAGGGTAGCGCCCTTCCCGACGAGGTACCCCGAGTTGATACCGGCATGGACAATCTGCAATGCAATCCTGGCGCCGTCCTGGTGGGCAGCTTCAACCATCCGCCGCATACCCGGAATCATGTCGTCGCTGTGTATGCCGTACTGGCCCGGGTTCGCCTGGCCGTGTGAAGATACAAAGGCATATCCGCTGACAATGAGACCGATTCCACCTTTGCCCAATTCCCGGTACATCGCCACCGAGGTATCGGTCACTGCACCATTGATATCGGCGGTGGCGTCCCAGGTCGCCGACCGCATAAAGCGGTTCTTCAGCTTCAATCTGCCAATTGTGCAGGATTCAAACAGGGATTGTGCTCCAGAACCGGTAGATGACATTTCAGGCTCCTTTAAGATGATACGACCGTAATAGACTCAGCAAGGTTCTGAACAAGGGGTTTCGCCTCTTCTGAGAGGCGCCCCCTTTGATTCGTCTTCCACTCAATAGAACCTTCACACTGGTGTACGCCCTATCCCGTGTGGCCCAGACGGGATGGTCGAAAGGGTTTTTCATTATCCTGTTAGACGCCCTCCAGGAAGTTCCGAGGACCGTTGACACAGAGACCGCTGATTACGTCCTCACTGACACCCATCTCCCGGAGCTGGCCAAAGACCGCGTCCTTTATGTAAAGGAACCCGTGCGGGTTGTAGCGCTTCCGTTCCTCCTCTATCTGCCGCCAGTTGGGACCGATGAAGCTGATGGCAGAACGGTCATGTGAAGGGCACAGACGGCCCGCCCAGCCGGCATCGATTAGTGCTTTCATGGTATTCGTGCGCGCCCGTGGACTGACTCCCCTCCCCGGATAGCGGTCCAGCCCCAGGTAGCATCCCTGCTCCAGAAGCCAGGTCAGGTACTCTATGTCCGTGGTATCGTTGGAATGGTCGAGTTTGACCCCCTTCGGACTAACCCCTTCTTCCTGCAGGATTGCCAGTTGCTGCCGGCCCACCTGCCCCGGCGAGTAGGAATGCAGCATGATGGGGACACCGGTCTTGAGGTGGGCGCGCCCGATTGCCCGCAGGACCACCTGTGCCTGCGGCGTGACCTCTCCGTAGTCGCTGGCCGATTTCAGTATCCCCGCCTTGATATTAGTGCCGGAGATACCCTCTTCCACCTCACGGACAAACACCTCGGTGAGCTGCTCAACGGAAGCGCCGCGGAAGAACATGGGAATGTCCAGCCACCATCCGGAAACGGCAATGATATTCACCCCGCTGCGGCGTGAGGCCTCGGCTATCATTTCGATGTCACGACCCAGGTCGGTGGTGGTAGCATCGACAATGGTCTCGATTCCCCCTTCTTTGGCCTGCTTGAGCTCGTTGACAGCACGTTCCAGCGGGTCGGTGCCGAGTAGCTCAGGATAGTCCCGATATACCCCGGCAAAGCCAACCAGAACATGCTCGTGCATCAGGGCAAAGCCCAGGTCTTTACTGTCAATCGGTCCGAGTACGGTGTTCACTGTAGCCATGAATAGAATGCTCCTTTCCTGTTGGGGTACTTTTGCCCCCTCTGTATTGTGTCTCGGGAGTCCAGGTTATGTAAAGATGAACAGCGCGGCAATCTTATCTAAGGGGATTATCCATGCAGGATACTGCGGTTATGTTAGCAGTCCATCCACCAACCGTCAAGGCAATCCCTGGCTCCCGGCAGCACGGCTATTGGACCGCTCCGCTTGACAGATGGGTGCTGCGAGCCTATCATCCTGATTAGTGACGATGTCAGATAAGGACCTATCCGCAAACCTTATTACGTGTGGCCTGGAGACCAGCTTTCTCGGGCAGAGGGTACTCTACTACCCCCGCCTGAGGACAACGATGGAGACGGCACGGCAGGAAGCACTTAATGGCGCCCCTGAGGGAACGGTCATCATCGCTGACGAGCAGACTGCGGCACGGGGCCGACTCAAACGCACCTGGCTCTCTCCCCGGGGTAACATCGCCCTCTCGGTGGTCCTGTACCCGGACCGGGAGCACCTTCACTCCCTCATCATGGCAGCTTCCCTGGCAGTGGTACACAGCATCGAGACGGTCACCGGCCTCAGACCGCAACTCAAATGGCCGAATGATGTCCTCCTTGACGGCAAGAAGGTGTGCGGTATTCTGGTCGAGGCCAGTGTTCAGTCCAATAAGGTGGACTACGCGATTGTTGGTATCGGCATAAACGTCAACCTCAACCCGGCCGATTTCCCGGCGATACTGCCCGTTGCCACCAGTCTTTCCCGGGAACTGGGTCGGGAAGTATCCCGTCTGGAGCTGGTGAAGTGCCTGCTCCGTGAGATGGAACGACTCTACCTGGCTGCCCCGGAAAGTGAAACGGTCTACGAGGAATGGAGACGCCGTCTGGTGACCCTGGGAAAAGCGGTCCGCGTGACCTCGGGAGAAACGACTCTTGAAGGCACCGCAGAGTCTGTTCAGCCGGACGGCAGCCTGCTGCTACGCCTTCCGGATGGCACACCAAAACGGATACTGGCCGGAGATGTCACTCTCCGTGAGCAGAGACAGCAGGAGTAGTACTTGGTGACAGAAATACCAGCTAGCAGGTTGCTGAAAAAGGGGAGTTCAGAGGGAGCGCCCCTCAGAAGGGGTGTAGCCCCTTTTACACTCCGCTTGTAGTCGCTTTCCCAGACTCTTGCCGGAACAGCGCGCTAGTCTATAAGGTGTAAATGAACCCTGCCTGAAATTGTCCTTCACACCGTTTTGGGGTGTCAAAGAGGGGTGCAACCCCTCTTGAGGGGGATTTCAAGGGGGTGTCCCCCTTGATTCGTCTTCCACTCAATAGAACCTTCACACTAGTATACGCCCTATCCCGTGTGGCCCAGGCGGGATGGCCGAAAGGGTTCTTCAGTGCCCTGCTAGAGCCAGAACTCCGAGCGGAGTGAGGAAACACAGAATCTGACTGTTGCGCGGATTTGTGGGACTAGGTAGTATCCCACCGAACGTATCGTACAGGCTATGCCTGCTGCTACGTCTTCCGGATGGCACATTAAAGCGGATACTGGCCGGCGATGTCACTCTCCGGCAGCAGAAACAGCAGGAGTAACCTGCCGAACGTATCGTACAGGCTACTCCCTGATTCTCTACAGGATGCCTACCGTGGGTTACTTACTGTCACTCTCACCGGACTTATTACCGCTGCCCCTTTCCATGAACATCTTGATGAGGTCCATCGGCAGTGGGAAGATGACGGTACTGTTCTTCTCGGTGGCGATTTCGGTGAGCGTCTGGAGATAGCGCAACTGCAGTGTGACCGGTTCGCGGGCAATGATAGCACCGGCCTGGGCCAGCTTCTCCGAGGCCTGGAACTCGCCTTCGGCATGGATAATCTTGGCACGACGCTCTCTCTCCGCCTCGGCCTGGGCGGCCATCATCCGCCTCATCTGCTCGGGGAGCTCAACTTCCTTAATCTCAACCGTGGCAACCTTGATGCCCCAGGGGTCGGTATGCTCGTCGATTATCTTCTGTAGCATCAGGTTCAGCTTCTCCCGCTGTGTCAGCAGTTCGTCGAGTTCGGACTGTCCGAGCACGTTCCGCAGGGTCGTCTGCGCTATCTGAGATGTAGCCCGGATGTAGTCATTCACATTCACAACCGAATCCTCAGGGTTAACCACCCGAAAGTAGATTACGGCATTCACGCGAACGGTAATGTTGTCCTTGGTTATGACCTCCTGCGGGGTGACGTCCATGGTTACCACCCGGAGGTCCCTTTTTGTCATCTGGTCGACGAAGGGAATAATCAGGAAGAAACCGGGGCCCTTTGTCCCCAGCAGGCGTCCCAGGCGAAAGATTACGCCCCTTTCGTACTCTTTCAGTATCTTGACGGTGGATGGAATCAGTACCACGATAATCAGTGCTATGATACCGATAATGATTGGAGTGCTCATTCACTTACCTCCTCTGGTTTTTTTATTCTTTCTCATGTGATGGTATCACGCGCAGTACCAGATTGTCGACTCCGGTAATAACCACCTTCTCCCCGGGTTCCACACTACCCTCCTCTGAAACTGCTGTCCATAGTTCGCCCTGAATGAAGACCGTACCCTGGGGCTCGAGGGCATTCCTGACCATGGCCGTCTTCCCAATCAGGTCCTCCCTACCGGCCGATATTCGTTGACGATGCACAAGGATTCCGCGCCAGATAACAAGCGCCAGGAAGCCAACGATGAGTACCACGATAAGGGCAATTCCCCACGGTTCCATATCAAACCAATCAACCATAAAATCAGGCAACAAAATACCTCCTTATACCTTCCTGATTACAAAGAGCTTAAGGCCTTCAATCTTTCTTATTATAACTGTTACCCCGGCTTCAATATACCCTTCCGGCGATATTGCCTTCCAGAGTTCACCTCCGAGAGAGACAGTCCCTTCAGGTTCCAGCGCCGTCCTGACAGTGGCTGTCTTTCCTCTCAACGCTTCCTTCCCGGTTTGCGGTCTACGTAAGACCGCTTTCAGAGTCTGGAACACTTCTACCAGTTGCGACCACAGAAGCACGGCCAGCAATACGAAGACGACGATACCAACGATAACAACCGGAGTCAATTTCGCTCCCCTTCATTCGCCGGTTTCTTTCGGTAGCTTCGTGACGTATAGCTTCAGGCTGTCCACCCGATTGATAACCACATTCTCTCCGGGTTTCACCCGGCCTTCCTCCGAGACCGCCGTCCAGCGTTCACCCTTGTACAGAACGGTCCCCTCCGGGGCCAGGGCTACCTTGACCACGGCAGTCTTGCCGACCAGTTCTTCCCATCCGCTGGACGGCTGCCGTTTATGCACAGACATGACACGGGTAACTACGAATGCGGCCAGTGCACCGATGCAGGTAGCAACGATGCCAATCAGCCACGGGTTCACCTGGAAGAGCGGCCCTCCCTTGAACAGTATCAACGAGCCCAGGACCAGGGCAATTACACCTCCGCCGGTAAGTAACCCGAAGCTGCTGGTGAACACCTCGGTGATGAAGAGACCAAGCGCTCCCACCACCAGCAAAATGCCGGCAATGTTCACCGGCAGGTTCCCCAGTGAATAGAAGGCCAGTATCGCGCAGATACCACCGACAACCCCGGGGAAGATGAGACCGGGGTTTGATATCTCAACAAAGAGACCGAGGGAGGCCAGGCCGAGGAGAACATAGGCAATGTTCGGGTCCGTGATGGCGAAGAGAAACTCCTCCACCCAGCTCATCTCCATGTGGTGCAGGACGGCGCCCGCAGTCTCTATCGTCACCACGGTACCGCCCAGAAGAGTGGTCTCCCAGCCATCGAGCTGCAATATGAGTGATGCAAGGTCGGGAGCAACCAGGTCAATAACGTTGAGCTCCAGGGCTTCCTGCTCGGTGGCCGAGACGGCTTCCCTGACCGCCCGCTCCGCCCAGTCCATGTTGCGTCCGTGGGCTTCGGCAATGCTCCTGATGTAGGCGGCGGCATCATTCAGTACCTTATCCTGCATCGTCTCGGACATCTGTTCCTCACCCTCGGCCCCGATGGACACCGGACTGGCCGCCCCGATTGCCGTGTTCGGTGCCATAACAGCGACGTGGGCAGCTACAGTTATGAAGGCCCCTGCCGAAGCCGCCCGTGCCCCGGAGGGGGAAACATAGACCACCACTGGAATACGCGCATTGACGATATCCTGGACGATATCGCGCATCGCGGTATCCAGTCCGCCCGGTGTGTCCATCTGGATGATACAGGCGACGGCTCCAGCATCTTCCGCTTCTTGTATGCCACGGTTGACGTAGTCCGCCGAGACGGGATTGATAATCCCCTTGACTTCAAGGATGAAAATCGTCGGTGCCGCCGCCCGGGTCACCATAGCGGTAGATGCCAGACTGATAAGGCCCAGTAGCAACAGTATGCGTACTGCGCGAAGTGTGGCCCGGAAAGTCCGTCGGTGTATCATAACCTTGATAATAGCACGGGGCTAGTTCCGATTCAACATCGGACGTTGAGTGCCCGGTAAAAGTGGTGTAGAATTGTATAATCACCTGAGATTCGTGAAGGATATCACATGAGAGTCCAGAGATGCAAGGGGACCAGAGACCTGTCACCGGGAGAGATGAACAGGTTCCGTCTCATAGAGGGGGGCTTCCGGGACTGCTGCCTCAAGGGGGGCTATCAGGAAATCAGGACACCCACCCTTGAGTACCTGCACCTGTTTACTTCCACAGGGACGTTGACTCCGGGGAAACTGAGCAAGGTGTACTCCTTCCTCGACTGGGACGGCTGGAGCGGTGAGAGGGTGGTACTCCGGCCGGATGCCACCATCCCGGTGGCCAGGTCCTATATTGACTCACCGGGAGAGTCGGAGTTGGCCCGGCTCTTCTATGTGGCCAACATCTTCATCTTCGAGGAGACCGGCAAGGAGAACCGCGAGATATGGCAGTGCGGCGTGGAACTGATAGGTGCCGGCTCTACCGTGGCGGACGTGGAGCTGATAACCCTGGCCATGGACGTGCTCAAGAAACTCGGCCTCAAAGAGTTGGAGCTGAGGCTTTCCCACTCCGGTCTGATACGGGCGCTTCTCACCAGGTTCGGGCTGAGCCCACAGGAACAGGCATCGGTATTTGACCGGATTCTGGACGGCGACCAGACTGCACTTACCCGGCTGACGGCAAGGACACCGGAGCTGGGTGAAACGCTGACTCCCCTGCTCGACCTCAAGGGGCAATCGCCGGGGTTCCTCCGCAACCTGAAATCCCTGTTCAATCGGGACCTGCCCGAGTTCGAGCCTGCCCTGAATAACTTCATAGAAATAGTCGAGCTCCTGGAAACCCTGGGCTACGACTACCGGATTGACATCGCTTCGGGAAGGGGCTTCGAGTACTACACCGGCGTCATCTTTGAGATCGCAGCCGGTGACGAGAGGGTCGTCGGTGGCGGCAGGTACGATGACCTCATACCGCTGATGGGCGGCCGGCAGGTCCCGGCATCAGGTTTTGCTCTCGGCGTCGACCACCTGATGGACTTGATAACGCCGGAGGCCCTGGACGGGCAACTTCCGGAAAGAGTGCTCATCAGGTACGTAGAAGACCAGTCCGAAACGGTACGTGAGAGCTTCCGGGTCGCCAGGTGTCTTCGGGATGCCGGCTACGCCGCGGAACTCGACCTTGATGGGCAGGTACCCACCGACATGAAGTGGGTGGTTAACGTTCAGAGCCAGCCGCCACAGTTCGCAATTACCGACCTCACCAGTCAGAAAAGGTCTGAAGCTAACAGCGTCGATGAGGTTGTGGTGCTGCTGGGAGAAAAACGTGCCGGTTAGAATAGCGTTGCCCAAGGGCCGTCTCCTCGAGGAGACAGCAATCCTGCTCAAGCAGGCCGACTGGGGGCTGGGGGGATACAACCGGAGCATGCGCAGCTACCGCCTCGGGTCAAAGCGTTTCCCCGACCTTCAGGCCAAGGTCTTCAACGAGCGGGACATCCCCATCCAGGTGGCGGTGGGCAACTACGACATGGGCATCTGCGGACTCGATTGGGTAGAGGAGCTTTCCGTCAAGTATCCAAGTTCCGCCCTGGTCAAGATAAGGGACCTGGGATATGGCGGCGGTGTCCTCTGCCTGGCAACCAGCCGGTCTCAATCTGTACCCACCCTGGCAGAACTCCGGTCGGAAGACGGGATGATACGCATTGCCAGTGAGTACCCCAACCTGGCGGAGTACCTCGCCCTGAATCTACGGTTACGCCGATTCAGCATCTTTCCCCTGTGGGGAGCCGCCGAGGTCTACCCTCCGGAAAGTGCTATGCTGGCCCTGGTATCACGCACGACAGAGGAGGAGCTTATTGACTGCGGTCTGGCGCCGGTGAGCACCCTGCTGCACCACAGCGCTTTCCTGATTGCCAACAAGAGCAGTTGGGAACAGAAGGACCTGAGTGAAGTCCTGGATTCCCTGGACGGCGGGATGCCGACAGCACAGGAACGCCTTGTACGTAAGGTTCCTGCCGGAGAATCTGCCGTCCCATCCGCACCCTGGACAGCCGGAGAAAATACTGTACGCCTTGCCCTGCCTGACGGACACCAGCAGGCCCCGACAGCCGAACTCCTGGCGAAGGCGGGTATCCAGGTGCATGACTATCCTTCGGCCAACGGCAACCGCCGCCCCGAGAGCAGTCTGGATGGTGTCGTGATTAAGGTAATCCGGCCGCAGGACATGCCGCTGCAGGTAGCCAACGGCAACTTTGATATGGCCATTACCGGTCGCGACTGGCTGACCGACCATCTCACTATGTTCCCGGGCAGTCCGGTGACCGAGCTCCTTGACCTCAATTCAGGCAGGGTGAGAATGGTGGCCGTGGTCAGCCAGGATGTTCCTGCCGACGATGTCTACGGCCTGAGGCAGTTCATCGCCGGGCGCACCGAGCCTTTCCGGGTTGCCTCTGAATACGTGAATATAGCCGACAGATACGCCAGGGAAAACCGACTCGGCATGTACAGGATAATACCTACCTGGGGAGCCACCGAAGCATTCCTGCCCGAGGATGCCGATATGCTTATCGAGAACACCGAGACCGGTCGGACGATAGCCAGGCACAACCTCAAGATTATCGATACCCTGTTTGAATCGACCGCTTGCCTTATCGGTGGTAAAGACAGTACTTCCGGTCCGCTCAAGCAGGAGAGGATAATGTCCCTCGTTGAGTCCCTGCGGGTTGCCGTGGAGGGTAGCTGAGATGCGGACTATCAGGGGCATTGAGGCCGGCAGAAAGGCACTATCGCGAGGGGTTTCCTTCAGTCTTGATACGGA
>DATKWT010000115.1 GCA_035529395.1 Dehalococcoidales bacterium
TGTTGTGGCCGGTGTTGGCACTGGCGGCACGCTGATGGGTATCTCAAGTGTTATGAAAGAGGCGAATCCGAAACTCAGAGTGGTTGCCGTGGAACCGGAGGAGGCGGCCGTCATGTTTGGTGGCAGTGACGCCAGAATCAGCGAACACAGTATTCAGGGAATCGGCGATGGCTTTATACCTCAGCTGATAGACATGAGCAGTGTTGACGACGTTATCACGGTGGGAAGTGAAGAAGCTGTCAACACAGCCAGAAAACTTTCCAGGGAGTATGGACTGCTGGTGGGAATAAGCTCTGGCGCAAACATGTATGCTGCATTTCAGGTAGCCAGGGAATGTGGCAGAGTCGCCACCGTTCTACCGGATAGGGGTGAAAGGTATTTGAGCATGAACCTGTTTAAATACTGAACCCTGCTAGTCAGAAGTCCCCGCTCACCCGCACCTGAACCCGCTACCCGTCAACCGTGACCCGCCAACTGTTGGTGTAAACGTTCGCTCTCTTCCCGCGGACGAAGCCAATCAGCGTAATCCCCAGGTCATTGGCCAGCTTCACCCCCAGGTTTGTGGGTGCCGACTTTGAGACCAGTATCGGAACGTTTCGCTTTGATACCTTGAGCAGTATCTCCGATGAAATCCTGCCGCTGGTAATCACCAGGCGGTCATCGGTCGGTATATCCTTGAGAAGGCATTCCCCGAAGACCTTGTCCATGGCATTGTGCCGCCCGATATCCTCATCGAAGACGAGGATATCGGCAGAATCACACAGGGCTGCCGCGTGAACTCCGCCGGTAGCCCTGTATGTCTCCGAATGGTGCTGAAACTTCCTAGCTAAAGCAAGAATATTCCGGGCCGTTATCTTGAGCAGCGATTCCACCTTCTGTCCGGCGACGTCGGTGGCGCTGTAGAATGAAGCGCCCCGGCCGCAACCGGATGTAATCAACCGGCTGAACAGTGCTTCTTTGGCAGGTTCATCGCCGCCCTCGGTTTCCACCCGGACAACACCGGTGCCGTCGTTGATGGTCACATTCCTGATTTCATCCTTACTCTCGATAAAGCCCTCCGAGAAGAGAAACCCGACCGCCAGGTTCTTCAGGTTGCTCGGGGTGCAAAGGAGCGTAACCAGCTCCCGGTCGTTGAAAATGATGGTCATGGGGAATTCCCTGACGACAATGTCTTCGATATCGTTGGCGACTTCCTCGGTGACTCGTCGGATATTGAGTGTCTCTATATTGTTTTCCATTCTCTATCGCCTGTTGCAGACCCAAAGAAGTACTAACAGTCAGCCGGGCGCTTCATCAGGATAAGGTATAACCAGAGTGCTTTGTGATAGCTCCTGAACGCATCACGTCGGTTCAGGCGTTCTTCTCGTCTCCGGATGCCTCGGTCCCGGTTCCCTTTCCTTTGCCCAGGTAATCGTCAATGGCCGACCTCAGGGCATCTTCAGCGAGGACGGAGCAATGCATCTTGGCCGCCGGTAGTCCGCCGAGGGCTTCGGCCACCGCCTGGTTGGATATCTTGAGAGCCTCGTCTATTGTCTTGCCCTTGACAATCTCGGTAACCATAGAGCTTGTGGCAATGGCAGCCCCACAGCCAAAGGTCTTGAACTTGGCATCGGTGATGATGCCGTTATCCACCTTGATATAGAGTTCCATGATATCGCCACATATCGGGTTACCGACATGCCCGGTACCATCAGGGTTCTCCATATCACCGACGTTTCTGGGGTTTCTGAAGTGCTCCATCACCTTCTCGCTGTATAATGACTGAACGTCTGACATTTGCTTTTCTCCTGCTATCGGCTTTTCAACAGTGGCGACATAGCCCTGAGCTTGGCAACGATTTGTGGCAGTGTCTCCATTACACGGTCTATGTCCTCCTCGGTGGTCCACTTACCCATGGTGAACCGCAGCGAACTGTGCGCCTGTTCGTGAGCCAGGCCGAGTGCAAGGAGCACGTGGGATGCTTCGAGGCTGGACGAGCTGCACGCGGAACCCGTGGAAGCACAGATGGCTTCCAGGTCAAGATTGAGCAGCATTGACTCGCCCTCAACGTAGCTGATGCTGACATTGACGTTATTGGGCAGTCTGTTTACCGGGTCGCCGTTCAGGCGTGTGTCCTCAATCTGTTCGAGGATTCTCTTGATGAGGCAGTCGCGGAGGATGGTGAGACGCGGGCCCTCTTCCGGCATTTCCTGTCGGGCAATCTCGGCCGCCTTACCGAAGCCGGCAATAGCCGGGACGTTCTCGGTACTGCCGCGCCGGTTCCTTTCCTGGCCACCGCCGTGCATGAAGGGTACCAGCCTGGTGCCTTTTCTGATGTAGAGAGCACCGACGCCCTTGGGTCCGTACAGCTTGTGGGCGGATATCGAAAGCAGGTCTACACCAAGCTCATCTACGTTTATCGGAATGTGACCCACGGTCTGCACCGCATCCGTATGGAAGTAGGCTCCGGCCTCTCTGGCAATGACCGCCAGTTCCTTAATCGGCTGTATCGTTCCAATTTCGTTATTGGCATGCATTATGGAAACGAGGACCGTATTGTCCGTAATGACTTCCTTGAGCTCTGCCGGGTCTACCAGCCCATACTCATCGACCGGCAGATAGGTCAGCGAGAAGCCGCGTCTCTCCAGGAAATGGCATGTCTCGAGGACGGCATGGTGCTCGATGGCGCTGGTGATGATGTGGTTGCGCTTGTTCTGATGAGCGAACTTGTTCTGATGGGCGAACTCATTCTGATGAGCGAACTCATTCTGATGAGCGAATGCGGTGCCCTTGATAGCGAAGTTGTCCGCTTCCGTGCCGCCGCTGGTGAAGACTATTTCATCCTCCCGGGCACCGATGATAGCGGCGACCTTTTCACGCGCTTCCTCAATAGCACCTTTTGCTTCCTGTCCATAGGAATAGATGGACGAAGGGTTACCAAAGGAGTCCGTGAAATAGGGCAACATCGCCCTGACCACATCAGGGTGTGTCGGTGTAGTTGCCGCATAATCAAGATACACGCGTTTCATTCTCTATCCTTCGATACCGTCTCCGATAGCAGGGTCGACCCTCACACCACGGGCAGTGACCCAGGCAATTCCCCGTTCTATCTCCTCGGGATTGCCCTCCAGTTCCAGTACCACCCAACCCTTGTCCTCGGATATATCGGCACGGCGGATGTTGGTAGCTAACTGGAACTGGTTACCGAGGGTATAGATGATAGGTTCTCTGACATGTTCCTGCGGGAAGGTAAACATCACTCGTCTCTTGACCATTTCAGTTTTCCATCCCTTTATAAGCACCAGTATAGCACAGTTGAGGCCCGGCAATACTGTGTCCGGTGTCCTGCGTGGATCAGCGGAGTATCCGATTTCATACTCCGCCTCCCTGGCTGAATCCACTGGCAACCTCCTGCTGCCAGTCTTTCAGGTCATCTTCAGATGCGGTAACTGCTAGTCCGTTCGCGGTTTCGAGCCGCCGCAAACGTTCGTTCAGCCTCTCCTGTTTTCTGAGCACCAGCCTGATTGTTTCGGCTACGGGGTCGGGGAGTTGTCCGTGGTCGAGGTCGGCGAGTGTCCTCTGACGGTCCTCGACGACTCTTCCCGGAATGCCAACCACTGTTGCTCCCGGTGGCACCGATTTCACCACCACAGAGCCGGAACCGATTCTAGCGCCGTCTCCGATTGTGATTGCACACAGGACTATTGCACCCGCACCAACTACCACTTTGTTGCCTATTGTGGGATGGCGCTTACCCTTGCTCAGGGTGGTGCCTCCAAGAACGACACCCTGATACAACAGCACGTTGTCACCGATTTCGGCAGTCTCACCGATTACCACTCCGGCACCGTGGTCTATGAAGAAGCGCCGTCCGATCCTGGCCCCGGGGTGTATTTCGATACCGGTAAAGAAGCGATTGATGTGGGACACTACACGCCCCAGTAAGCGCAACCTGTGGCGCCACAGGAAGCGGGCGAGCCGATGACTCCACAGGGCATGCAGCCCCGGATAGCAGCTGAGTACCTCAAGTATACTCCTCGCTGCCGGGTCTTCCTTAAAAACTGTCTGGATATCCTCCCGCAGGGTATCGAACATGAGTCGTATCCTTATCCCTCTATTCCCCTATTCCCTGTACCGCCAGCATTTTCTCGTCCGGGCATTCCTTATTATTGCGGGACCTGACAGATGTAAAACATCACTTGGCTGTTTGTTCCTTATTCTTCTGGCGCTCCACCAGGTCCCGCAGGGTTATTGATTGAAGGACTCCATCGATTGCCTTTTTTAACTCCTCCCAGACATCTCGAACAGCACAGAGATGTGAGCGGTGGCACACTCCGGGGTTACCGACGCACTGTACCACCTCAACGGAGCCTTCAAGGAGGTGAATGACTTCATCCAGCCCGATATCCTCCGGTAGACGACCCAGCGATACACCTCCCTTACGCCCACGGGTGCTGGTCATAATTCCTGCTGCGATGAGGGGTGTAATCAGGTGCTCCAGATACTGCTGCGAGAATTGCTGCCGATGGGCAATATCACGTAGCAGGACCGGCTCATCGTCCTGGTGCAGAGCAAGGTCGAGGAGAGCTCTGGTGGCGTATTGTCCTCTGGTAGTAAGCTTCATAGCTCCAACTTTATTATTGTTGACCAATCTACTCAACAATATCTAGAATAGCATGGTCACAGTATCATTGTCAATAATATTACGATGCCAGCTAGTGTAGTGTCTAGTATATATCTTTACGTATGATGGATGTTGGTGTCATTCCAGCGCAGGCTGGAATCCAGGGAGCAAACACGTATCCCGGATCGAGTCTAACAGGGTGATGAAAAAGGGGAGTCCAGAGGGAGCGCCCCTCAGAAGGGGCGAAACCCCTCTTCCGAGAGGGGCCGAAGCCTCCTTTGGCA
>DATKWT010000116.1 GCA_035529395.1 Dehalococcoidales bacterium
GGAGCTACACCGGCCAGTACGGCTGCGTTGTCGTCGCTGCTGCTTCACAGGGAGCTGAAGTCTCCATCTTCTGGATAAACTCCAGCAAGGAAATCAGGCGTATAAAGAGTACCGATAACGGAGCCACCTGGGGTAGCCCGGAGCTTATTGATTACACACCCACCACCAGCATCAAAGGATTGGCTGTCGCTTACAAGCCTAATGGTGACCTGGCCATCTTCTTCGCCGATGGTACCACGCTCTACGTCAAGAAGCACGTTGGCGGGAGCTGGCAGTCCAGGTCTGCCTGGGATAAGACCACCGGTGACCTCTCCGGCGTGGCTGCGGTTTATGATACTGATTGGAATCTGCTTATCACCGGGCAGGACACGGATGACAACTACAAGCTATGGTCACTGGTCTATGGTGACGGTGGTGACGTCTCTGCTGGTACCTGGTCTGCTCTAAAGGAGCTGGTCTCGGCGCCATCGGGCGGCGATTTCGAGTATACCGGCCCGTTTCTGGACAAGCCGGATGTGTACCGCGGTTTTTATGTGGAGAAGTTCACCGGAAGCGAATCCTATACTCGTCCCTTCTGGTCTCACACCGTCCCGGATACAGACTATACGGACAGCCTCTGGCGGGAGCCGGTGCCGTTGGACCTGTCCATCGAATACGGCCTGGCAATCGCCTACCACGGCGACTACTGCTGGCTGGCTAACCCGGCGGGCGTCTGGCGTGCCGGACTGTCGGAGCAGAGTATTGAGCTTACCGATGATGTCATGTCGGTCAGGCAGGAAGCCAGTCCTGATAGCGGAGGGCTGACGGTAGAGTTGAGGAATGACGATGGACAGTACGCTTCTCCGGGAACGGGCACACTCGCAATTCTAGATACGGGCTGTCAACTGGAGCTCGGTCTCGGCTGCGTCACCTCGCAGGGTAACGAGGTCAGCACTGGTCTTACCTTCTGGCTGGAGGCTTACGAGCATACCAGCGCCGGAGGAAAGGCCTGCCTGGTGTTGCACGCTCCCGATGGTTGGTGTGCCATTGAAAGATGGCACGCCAGGCACCAGTTCCGGTGGAACAAGGATTCCGACGAGATGTCAGTCAAGGATATCCTGGGATTTGTCCTCGCCAGGGTCGGGCTTAAACTCGAGGTCAAGTCCGCATCATCCGTTATCACCGGCTACTATCCTGACTTCGCCATTCACCCCGGCAACCGGGGTGATGAAGTCATCAGGACACTACTGTCTTTTGTGCCTGATGTGTTGTTCCTTGAAGGCAGCGTGGCCTACATAGTCAATCCCCGGTCTACGGACAGCTCGGTCTACTCCTACGGGCAGGACCACGCCGTATTCGAGGGTAGCTATCGTACGGGAGCCTGGGCCCTCAACCGGGTCCAGGTGGAGGGCTACGACCCGGTGGGCGACGGGGCAATAATCGTCGATTCCTTTGAGTGGGACCAGATTAAGCGATTTCATGACAGGCTGGTTCAGGTGGAGGACAGGAACCTGGACACGGTGGCGCGGGCGGAAGATAGGGGGGGAGCCCACCTGAGGGAGGCGGAGATGGAATCTGTCGGCGGCACGATTCGAGTGCCGGTAAACTGCGGCCAGCAGCCGTACGATGTTGTTGACATAACAGACACGAGGGCCGGACTGATCTCCGTGAAACGAAGGGTGGTAGCGATAGCGCTGGTCTACCGGCCGCAACGAGGGGAGTACGAACAGCGGTTGTTGCTGGGAGCAGTGTAATGAGGGTGTCGGGAGGGGAGTGCCCCATGATTCCGGAAATTCAGGTGGTCTTCCCGTCTCTGCCGGTCTGTGTCGATGTCGTCGACTATCTGAAGGAGGTCGGAAAGGAGAAATGAGTTTGAGAAAAGCAATACTGAGAAATTTCGATTCCGGGGGCTACACTGCCACCGTCCAGCTTGCCGGCAGTCACAAGATATACCTGGAGGGCGTTCCTGTGGCACGCAATATACCGGCGGTGGAGATGGCCCTGGGCAGAAAGGTTGCCGTGGTATTCTTCGATACCCACAATGCTAAGGAAGCGGTGGTGGTAGCCGTCTACACCTAGCCGGAGCGGAAACATGCCCTGTTGGGAAAGCCTTACCCTTTTAAAGCCCAGTAAACCATCAGGCGGGGCGGTAAACTCTTGTTTATGCGGGGTAAGCTTCACCATCAGCTAGTCAAGTGAAGACCGAAGGGTAGAAAAATACAGGCAAGGGAGACTCTAATGTAATAGGGGTTCCTTTGCCTTTTTTTATGCCCATTTTTAGAGGATAGTCCGGGGATGACCCGATCTATCCTCTTTTTTGTTTTCCCCAGTCGTTTGGAAGGTGGAAACAGTTAATGTAGAAATAATCTCCTAAAAACTGACCTGTTAAAAGTCTGCCCCGTCCCTTGCGTCCTTTTTACGTTTTTCTTCCCTGAGTTCGTTGAGGCGAGCAATAATGGGACTATCCAGTTTTGGTTTGGAAATTGATTAAGCCGAACTCCAGAGTTACGACTAAAGTCCCCACGGACTGTCTAAACTCGATAGACATCCCCTCTCGACATCACCCGATAAATTATGACTACCTTTGCCCCATCATCGACCTGGAAAAGGATTCGGTAGTCCCCCACACGAACCTTGTAACCGTCTCTGGCGGTTAGCTTTTTGGCACCGGGCGGCCGGGGATTCTCAGCCAGGTGAGCGATAGCCCTGTTTATCCTCTCCTGGGTTTGCGCTGGTAGCTGGCGTATCTGCCGGTGGGCGGTGTGGCTAATTTCCAGTCGATACACCGCTCTTCAACTCTTTCGACTTCGTCAGGTGCTCCTCAAAGGGCATTGTCGGCTCTTGGTTCATCTTGGCCTGGAGCAGCTTGGCAGTGTCAGAGAGGTCTTCCAGGCGCTCTATCATATCGTTATACTGGTTGATCCCGACGAGAACTGCCTTTACCCGGCTGCCGGAGACTATAAGGTATGGCTCCCCGCCGCCGGAGACTTCATCCACTAGCTGGGTGAGTTTCGGCCTGGCCTCGGCCATTCCAATTGATTTTATCCTACTCATACCGACCTCCTTAATGTCTATATTAACACTGGTGTTAAAGTGTGTCAATGAGGAGGTCAAGCTTTCCCCTTTTTAAATGCCCCATTTACGTTCTTTCAATGAATATTTTCTGCCACACCCCCTGCTGAGTTTACAAATAATGCCGTGACCCCTGTTCTATTCTTGGCTAATTCGGGTAATTTCTCCCACAATCCATGAAATTGCCTCATATCAGGCAGCGCAACGCTGTATTTGCACTCTGGGTCATGCATCCTTTGTAGTATCTCTCCGAGCGAGTAAAGAAAATAGTTAACACGCATTGGGTCTCTGGAACCCGAGCCCTTGACCTCGATAATCCATCGTTTCGTGCCACGTTTCGCCTCGATATCGGGACCGTGACTTTTACCCCATGCTACGGTAGGGTCCCACCCACGGGTGCTTAGATAGGTTTCCAAGACTTGCTTGATTTTATGTTCCGATAGGCTATGATGTTCTGCAATCTCGTCTTTGTTGGATTGCTCAGGTGATGAGGCCTTACCCGTTAAGTAATTACCGATAATCCCGTCTGCCCATCGGTTACGGGAAATGACACCATGAGATTCTAAAGATATGCAGATCTGGTTCACATATTGCTGCGGTGCTTCACGTCCATATATACCATCGGTTATTTCTCTATCAGATAGGCCGGGCTTCTGTCTCAATATAAGCGAAGTCAAACCAGCAATGCGGGTTATTTAATATCATCGACTGCCGCCCGGAAACGTTCCCAGATGCTGTCCCTGAAGGCGGCAAACTCATCCCTGGTGATGTACTCTTCGGCGGGCTGACCGGTGGGGCGTGCTCGGAAGACGTTTGCCATGTGGCCGTCCTGTGCCGCTGCCATTACTTGCCGGATATGGTCATTGGTTACCAGTTTGGCCAGGATGCGCTCAAGGTTTTCGCTGATATTCTCCCGGCTCATGTTGAGAGCTCGCGAGACCTGCTCGATAGAGCCTTCCTGGCCCATACGGCGAAGTATCTCCGTCTCGCCGTGCGTCAGGCTGGGTAGCAGATTATCTACCATTTCACTCATCGTACTAAATTGCTCGAACTCCCCGAGTACCCGGACCGCTATTCCCGGTATCAGCATCGCCTCCGCGATGGGTTGTTTCCCCTGGGCAATCACTCTGATGGTGTTAATCAGATCCGTTGGGTCGGTTTCCTTGGTGATACAGGCACTGGCCCCGGATTTCATCGTCTGAAACAGGTGTTCTTCGTTCTGGTTATCTATGATGAGCATCACTGCCACCGAAGGGAAGTTCTGCCTGAGGTATCGTGTCGCCCGGATGCCGGCAAAATCCGCGTGGTTCGCATTCAGGATAGCCACCCTCGGAGGATTGGCCTGGATTGCCTTGAGGGCCTCATCGCTGCTGGTTGATTCACCGATGACGTCCATATCCTCTTCACCGGATAGAGTGAAGTGGATACCTTCGCGGAACAAGACCTGCCAGTCAGACAGAAACACGCTTATCCTGCTCATTCCCTCCGCTTCCTCACAGGTCTGGCTCTACCATCCACTATTATTAAAACATGCACCCGTAAAGCCGGGTATAAAGTTCCTAAACATTCCGTAAAGAAATCATAAAGATTTCATAAAGGTTTGTTTATAATGTTTGCGGGGTGGTCTGGGGAAACGCGGCTGATGATGAGACCCATTCAGAGGTCCGGGAGTTCCGCTGGTGGGGATAGAACGCTTCGGAGGGGTTAGCCGTTCGCCGGACGGACGAACTTGTAGCCCATGCCATGCTCGGTGACGATGATTGTGGGCGAGTTCATGTTATCTCCGAGCTTCTGTCTCAGGTGCTGGATGTGTACCCGGAGCAGGTCTCTGGTGTCCTGGTAGCCTTCCCCCCACACCTTGGCCAGCAGATTCTCATGGGTCAGGAGGCGTCCTTCGTTTCTGATTAGCTGGCGGAGGAGTTTCATCTCGGTGGAAGTAAGCTTCACCGGCTGCCCGTCAATCTTAACCTCATTGCTGGCGAAGTCGACCGATAGCTTGCCGGCGATGTAGGGGCGCTCTTCACTGGTGACCGGCGCTCCCCGGGAGCGGCGCAGCACCGCGTCTACCCTGGCGAGAAGTTCGATGTGGCTGAAGGGCTTGACCATGTAGTCGTCCGCTCCGAGTTCGAGGCCGCGGGCGATATCGACGTCCTCCCCCTTAACCGTAAGCATTATCACCGGTACCTGTGAGAAGCGCCGCAACTCACGGATGACCTGGAACCCATCGATGTCCGGCAGATTGATGTCCAGGATAACAATGTCCGGACTCTCCACTTCGATAAGCTGCAGTCCGCTGGTCCCATCGTTCGCGGGAAGCACTTCCGCGCCACTCCAGCGGAGCTGGAAACACAGGGAAACAACCTCGACGATGTCCGGCGCATCATCAACGACTACTACTTTCAATTCACGCTCCTGGCTATCGGTAGAGAGAAGAAGAAGCTGCAGCCCGGCCCGGTCTGGCCTACCAGCCAGATTTTCCCACCGTGAAGCTCAACGAGGAACCTGGCAATGGTCAACCCGAGCCCTCCCTTACCATTACTCTTCTGAATCTGGTAGTGGGCCTGGAAAACCCGCTCCTCTTCCTCGGGCGGGATGCCGCCGCAGGTATCGCTTACCTGGGTGACCAGGTTCGCCCGGTCGTCCTGCCAGACACTGATATTGATACTCCCTTCTTCAGGACTGAATTTGCTGGCGTTGGCTATCAGGGTGAGAAAAATTTGCTCCAGGTGTCCGGCGTCAGCCCTTACCGGAGGCAGCGAATCAGGCAGGTCTAGAGTCAACGATTGCCTGCGGCTTTGAATCCTGGGATGGATTCGTTCCCCTACGTTGTGGATGACCTCGGTGATATCAACAGGTTCCGGATGGAACTTGAAGTCCTGCATCTGTTGCCTGGGCATGTCGGCAAGTGAAGTTACTCTCTCGTTCATATGGTGGGCGTTACGGATGATAGACTGGAGCAATCTCCACTGTACGCTGCCCTCGGCCACGTGGAGTTCGTCGGTTATCAGCTCTGCAGAGGCGATGATGGCGGTCAGGGAGGTCTTGAGTTCATGGGTAATCGCCGCCACGAAGTCTACATGCTCGCTATCCTGTTTGCTTACGTTGTCTGCCGGCGACTGCATTGCGTGTCCTCTTGCCAGGTATCGGCGGTAGCCCGCAGCAGACCCGAGAACCAGGTCCCGGTGGGCACTACTTGTCCATGTTCCTGGCGATACTCCTCAGGATAGTGAGAATCCCAATGACGGCGCGCTGTATCTCCGGTGGTTCCTGACTCAGGACCCTGGCCACGTATGGGTCCAGCTTTCCACTGGCATAGATGGGGACTCGCTCCGCCGTTGCGGAAGCCGGGGTGGAGAGGTATCCAGCCAGGGTGAAGAGTTCGTTTTCCTCAAAGCCCAGGGGAGCCGCTATCTTCCGGAGGATGTGAGCCGAGGGAAACCGTTCTCCCCTCTCGATGCGACCCAGGTGTGAGGCTGATACCTTTGCCTTGCTGGCCAACTCCTGCAAGGTTAATGGCAGGCTGATTCTCTGCTGTTTGAGTATTCCCCCGACATGGTTGGTGGCATCATTGTCCATGATGGTATTCTAGTTGGACAACTGGCAGTTGTCAAGGAGAATGGCGCAAAGTGCCAGGTACCAGGCTCCGCCGAACCTTCCCACACATATAGATATCGCCTGCTTCTCACACATATAAATATCTGCACACGTACTCTCCGGTGGTGACCGGCATCGGCCTGTACTGGAGTGTCACTAATGCCCTGGAACCCGTATAACATTTCCTTGACGCCAAACGGCGCCGGTAATACAATGACATTGTCGGGTGCCATGATTAAAAAGTACGATGTCATCATTGTGGGTGGTGGTCCGGCGGGGCTCTTCGCCGCCCTGGAGGTAGTGAAGACTTCCGACCTGAGCGTGCTGCTGGTCGAGAAGGGACGGGACATTGATAGCCGTCAGTGCCCGGCGCGTGACCGGGATATCCCCTGCGCAGCGTGTGAACCCTGTAATCTTGTCTGTGGTCTTGGTGGGGCCGGGGCATTCAGTGATGGTAAACTGACCCTCTCATCCAAAGTCGGTGGCCGGCTGGTCGACTACATTGGCAAGGACAGGACGGATGACCTCATTGAGTATGTCGATGGTGTCTATCTCAGCTTCGGTGCTTCGGACAGGCTTTTCGGTGTGGGAGATGAGGTTGACGGGCTGGTCCGTAGTGCGTCGCTGGTGGAACTGCGTCTGACGCCGATGCCCCTGCGCCATCTCGGCACAGAACACTGCCGGTCTGTGCTTAAGGCGATGCGGGACCACCTGGAACCACGTCTGGATATCCTGCTTGGTACCGTGGCAGAGACAGTGGTCACCGATGATGGCCGTGTAAGCGGGATAACCACCGAGGCCGGCGACCGGTTCGAGTGTGATTACCTGGTACTGACACCGGGCAGAGAGGGTGCCGACTGGATGTCCCGGGAAGCGCAGCGACTCGGCCTGACCATGTACAGTAATCCCGTTGACGTCGGTGTCAGGGTGGAGGTGCCGGTGGCAGTTATGGAGGAATTCTGCGACGTCCTTTACGAGGGAAAACTGGAGTTCCTGTCCCCCAGTTTCGATGACCGTATCAGAACGTTCTGCATGTGTCCTGCCGGAGAGGTTATCGTGGAGTCCACCGGGGGAGCGGACCCCGTAATCACGGTAAACGGGCACAGCTATGCCGATAGTAAGAGTGACAACACGAATTTCGCCCTCCTGACGAGTACCACCTTCACCGAGCCGTTTCGGGAGCCGATTGCCTACGGGAAGTATCTCGCCAGGCTGGCCAATATCCTCAGTGGCGGGGTGCTGGTACAGCGCTTCGGTGACCTGATGCAGGGCCAGCGCTCCACACCGGCGCGTATCGAGCGTGGCCTGGTACGTCCTACCCTGGTGAGTGCCACTCCTGGCGACCTCAGCTTTGTGATGCCCTACCGTCACCTTGCCGGAATTGTGGAGATGCTCCGGGCGATGGACAAGCTCATCCCCGGCGTGGCTTCGTATCATACCCTGCTCTACGGCGTTGAGGTCAAGTTCTACTCCGGGCGTCTTCAGCTTACCCCCGGCCTGGAGACGGAAGTGGGCAACATGTTCGCCGCCGGTGACGGTGCTGGGGTCAGCCGTGGACTAATCCAGGCGTCGGCATCGGGCGTGGTTGCCGCCAGGGAGATACTGAGCCGGCGGCTCTGACTTCATTATAAGGAGTACAGGCCCTCCGTTTACGCCAGCATCGCGTGATTTGACACTTCCACCGGGATTGCCGCGCTTCGTTCGCAATGACTGATAGTCCGTATCTCAGAATGACAGGGTTCGGTTCGGGATGATTAACCTTGACGTCATTGCGAGGAGCGTACCGGCGTGGCGTCGGTTTCAGCGACAGGCCACTGTCTTCAGTGGCACGCAATCTCGGCACAACTGGGTAACCCTATCCCCGTACGGCTCGTACGAGCCGCACTCCCCCTCTCTTTTGAAGGAGAGGGGGACACAGGGGGTGAGGATGGAAGACAAGCGTCTTGACACGAGACATCTGTGCTATCTAAAATAATGCAGTGTGGGCACAGCTTCGTGCTTTCGGCAGGCAGCCACGGAGTCCGGTGCAGCGCCGGAGCGCCAGAAAAACGATAAGTAAGTACGTACAGGCAGAATTAGGAGCTTCGATGAAAGAAAGACTGACCGGTGACCTGAAGAAGGCAATGAAGGCTGGCGACACCACAAGGCGTTCGGTCATTCGCATGGTGATGGCCGCTATCAAGAACGCTGAAATTGCCACGCGCGCTACCCTTGAGGAGTCCGATGTCCTCGGTATTATCGCCAAGGAAGCCTAGGTGCGCGAAGAGAGTATCGAGGCCTTCAAGCAGGGGAACCGGCAGGACCTGGTTGACCAGCAGGAGGCGGAGCTGGCTATTCTTCAGGAGTACCTGCCCAAACAGGCCACGCGTGAGGAGATTGTCGACGCGGCGCGCACTGTCATTGCCGAGGTCGGTGCCGAAGGGCTGCGTGACAAGGGCAAGGTAATGCCCGTACTGGTTGCCCGGTTCAAAGGTAAGGCCGACGGCCGGGAGATAAACGCCGTGGTCACCGAACTGCTCGGCTCTTAGTCCTGCTTATGGCAGCGGCCAGCTACTTCCAACCCTCGTGTAGCGCCAACTCTGTATTCTCAGCTTCTGCGAGAATAACCGTGTTCCGACCAGCCAGTAATGGTGTATAATGCTGTCGGAAGCATCAACGGGAGGACTGGACAACGATGAAGATAGCAGATGTCAGGACATTCATTGTGGGGAACCCACCGCCCTACCACGGGGGAATGAACTGGGTATTCCTGAAACTGGTGACGGACGGTGGCACCGTCGGTTATGGCGAAGCCTATGGTGTGCCGTTTAATCCCCTTGCTGTGGCGCAACTCATCGAGAGTGTCGGGGAGCGACTTATCATTGGCTCCGACCCTTTCCGGATCGAAAGGCTGTGGCGCACGGTATACACCAGTGGCTATGACCTTCATCCCGACCTTACCAAGATGGGCATACTCAGCGCCTTTGAGATGGCCTGCTGGGATATCGTGGGCAAGGAACTGGACCAGCCGGTATACAATCTCCTCGGAGGGCAGTATAACGAAAGGGTCCGGTCCTACACGTACCTCTATCCTGCCCCGGACGACCCGGTGCGAGGTAACCTCCACACCGACCCGGAGCGCGCCGCTAAAAGGGCCGTTTATTATGCCGACCAGGGCTTCACCGCGGTCAAGTTCGACTCTGTCGGACCGATGTCCGAGGACGACCCGGTACAGCTTTCCCTGGAAACTCTGGATAATGCTGAAGCCGTTGTAAGGGCGGTACGGGAGGCCGTTGGCAACCGGTGTGACATTCTGTTCGGTACTCACGGACAGATGGTTACCTCCAGCGCCATCCGTCTGGCCAAGAGGCTGGAACCATACGACCCTCTCTGGTTTGAGGAGCCGGTCCCGCCGGAGAACCGCGACGAGATGGCTCGGGTAGCCCGTTCCACGAGTATTCCCATCGCCACCGGGGAGCGCCTGTCGACCAAGTATGAGTTCCGGGAACTGCTTGACAAGCAGGCCGCCGTCATCCTTCAGATGGCCCTGGGAAGGGTCGGCGGGATTCTTGAGGCGAAGAAGATTGCCGGTATGGCCGAGGCCTACTATGCCCAGATTGCGCCTCATCTCTACTGCGGTCCGATAGAGGCCGCCGCCAATATCCAGCTCGCTACCTGCAGTCCCAACTTCCTGATTCAGGAGAGCATCGAGACCTTCGGCGGTTTCCACGCTGAGCTTCTCAATGAACCCATCCAGTGGGAAGACGGCTATATCATCCCGCCGACGAAGCCGGGGCTGGGTGTCGAGTTGAATGAAGAAGTTGCCATCAAGAATCCGTACATCCCGAGTCGGGACTGGATGCGGACCTGAGCGAGGATGCGGCTGCTCCTCAGAACGCCACTGATGATGTCGCCAGGATAGACAGGTGACACCCGTGGAGCCGCAGACGTACGCCTTCGGTCCTGTTTGTCATTGCGAGCGAAGCGCGGCAACGCGCCACTGCACTCAGTGGCGCGTCGCTCTGCTCCTCGCAATGACAGGTAAGGAAACGGCCTGTCATCAGTGTAGCGGGTTAGTAGAACCGATAGTGTTTTTCCGGCGTTTCTGCTAACATTATATTTAACGGCGCCCTGCCGGTAGTAATAGGGGGCTGCTCGGTGCACCGAATAGAAGTTCGCCTCAAGAGCCACCTTCCTGATGCCCGTGGGACGGGTCTGGTCAAGGACATCCGTGACCTCGGGATTGAGACTGTTTCCAGTGTCCACGTAGTCGATGTCTACTGGCTGGATGCGGAGCTCGAATCAGGCACTCTGGACCTGATAAGCCGGAGCCTCCTCGCCGACCCCGTAATCCAGCAGTACCGTATCGTTTCCACTGTTTCCACCGGAGAAGAGACTGCCGCCGAACACCACGTCGTAGAAGTGACCTATAACCCCGGTGTTGTGGACCCTGTCGAAGAGACAGTGATGAAGGCTGTCCGGGACCTGCGTATCGAGGGTGTTCGTGCGGTAAAGACAGCGAAGCGGTATCTCATCGAGGGTAGGGTCGATGAAGCGCAGCTTGAAAGTATCTGCGGCAAACTGCTGGTCAACCCGATTGTCGAGCATATCGTCGGGCCGGACACGGTCCCTTTCTCAGAGAGACCCCGCTACCAGTTCCAGTTGAACCGGGTAACTGTCCTCGAAGCAGACGAGACCGGACTTGCGGAGGTGGTACGGGAGTTCGGCTTCTCTGACCCTGAGTTTGGCGCCATCGTTAACTACTATCGTGAACAGGGCCGGGACCCCACCGATGTCGAACTGGAGACACTGGCTCAGACCTGGTCAGAACACTGCGTCCACAAGACCTTCCGGGGCAGAATATCCATGGGTGGGCAGACCATCGACAACCTGCTCAGGAGCACGATTGCCAAAGCAACCCGCGAGCTGGACAAACCGTGGTGCCTGTCTGTCTTTGTGGACAATGCCGGGGTGATTGACTTTGACGGCCAATGGGCGCTCTGTTTCAAGGTAGAGACCCACAATCAC
>DATKWT010000117.1 GCA_035529395.1 Dehalococcoidales bacterium
AGACTACTCCTTTCAGATTATTACTCTAACCACAGTGTGAGGGACTTACGTTAAGTAGCAGTGTATTTCTCATGTCGTAAGACGTGTCTAATATACAGTGTTATAGCAGCAATAGTTCTCAAAGGGTACGTCAGGCGGCACCACGTGGTCTGCGGCAGGGAAGTAGCCTCCCTGTTCGGGTACAGGACCACGTCACGTATCCTTCAATCATGTTACCACAGGTTCTATTCTGTCTGCATCTCATAGTATTGTTCTTCAGCTACCCGGATGCTTTGCGCCTTGTCTTTGTCGCTTATGCGGAAACGGACCATCGAAAAAGGTCCGCCGGTTTCCACGCCTGACGGCCAGGCGTGGGCCCGTCGGTGGAGAAAGGAACGTTTTTGTACTCAGGTTACAATCCGCCAGAAAGTGCAGGGAGCCAACAATCCGTCCCACTGTCGCTTTGTGATTGGGCTCAGGGGAGATTTCGAAGAACGTGCACGCCCTGCTGTTCTGGTTTAGCTGTTTCGCCAGGCTGCGCGACACAGGTACGCTGTCCAACACTTGCCATCGGGAATCGATAGGGGTGGGATTCCTGAGATACGGGGCCAACCTACTCGCCCAATGCCCCTGACTGGAGCAAATCGAGGAACTCCTCATCGGACATCCCCAGAACATCGGTGCAAATGTGCGCATTATGTTCTCCCAGGCAGGGTTCGGGAGAGTACTGTTTGGCCGGAGTACTTGAGAGCCTGAACGGCAGGGCATCAACATCATGAGGTCCGATCACGGGATGCTCAAAGGTCAGGAAATGATTGCGGTGGCGGAACTGGGGGTCACAGTGCATATCCTCTGCGTTGGCTACTATCCCGGCAGGCACCCCAACGGTCTGCAACTGTTCCACCACCACCTCGGCTGCAAGCTGACTCGTCCACGATTCGACTAACCTGTCCAGTTCGTCCTCGTGCTTTTTTCTGGACTCCAGCGTGGCAAATCTCCGGTCCGCTGCAAGAACAGACTGCTCCGCAACACGACAGAGTGCTCGCCACTCTTGATCGGTGCGGACTGCTATGACACACCACCTGTCCTCCCCGGCACAACGGTAGGCACCGTGAGGTGCCGCATGCGGGTCCCGGTTGCCGTTTCGTGTCATCACCCTTCCGTTGACTGAGTAGTCAAGGAAGGCCGGCGCCAGGAAATGGAGTGCGCTCTCGATTTGTGATTGCTCCACATATTGGCCTCGACCTGTCCGTTCGCGGTCCATGAGAGCGGCTATGATAGCACGTACCAGGAACTGGGGAGCGATATGATCAGTGTAGGCCCAGAATACACCGCATGGCGTCCGGTCCGGCCATCCGACCAGGTCATCGAACGCGGTGAAAGCGGCGGCGTGATGACCATAACCGGCGATATCCCGGTATGGACCGGTCTGACCGAACAGGCAGGTACTTGTATAGACAAGGCGCGGGTTCAGGGCCGCAGTCGTAGCATGGTCCAGCCCCAGTCTCTCCATGACACCCGGTCGGAAAGACTCCACCAGAACGTCAGCCCACTGCACGAGACGCTTCGCCAGTGTGAGTCCTTGCGGCATGGTAAGGTCGATGGTCATCGAGTACTTGTTGGCGTTGTAGAGAGCGAAGAGCCCACTGCGGTCCGGCTCTATGATATCATCCTTGAAAGGAGGTACCGCCCGCCCGATATCAGGGCGTTCCGGGGCCTCTATCTTGACTACCGTAGCACCGTGGTCGGCGAAGTAGCGTGTTGTTCTGGGGCCCACAATCACCCAACTGAAGTCGATTATGCGCAGACCTTTGAAGACTTCGGTGGAACCAGCAGGCTCTACAGCCAACCTGTCCTTTCGACGGTTCGTCGTAATGAAATCACTGGTGAGTATCTCGGGATTATGCTCCCCGACATGTGGCGCTCGTTTCGGTACGCGATACTCGAATCCTGTGCCCCCATGCGGTCGTCCGGGATAGGTGATTGTAGCTGCGACTTCAGGGTAATCTACCCCTTCCCAGAACCCCCTGGCGGCCAGATGAGCATTACCGTAAACTTCATCAACGGAATTCACCGGGGCAAGCAGTAGACCCCTGGCAACAGCCTCTTTAAAGAGCTCTTTCCGGGTCTTGGACAGAATAAACGGAACGAACTCCTGCCTTAACTCCAGCCTTTTCTGTTGCAGCAGCTCTCGGTCTTCATCGGACAGCGGGCTGGTCGTCTGGGGGTCAGGCCCATTCTGACGCGCCGTCAGACCCGCGGCGACCTGAGGATTTGCATCCCAGTCGTATGCAGCAAGTACGCTGCTAATCCAGCCCTCCTCCACCATCCATTCGATAAACCTGCGTGTCCGGTTGCCGTTACGACCCGGTGTTGCGGTGAAGAGCACCTGACCGTCCTTGCAGGCAAACATCACCGGCAAGGCATCCTGTCCCGGCGTGATACCCGCATTGCTGGTATTGGCACGCGTGGGGCTGAGCTTTCGGAAATCCCAATAAACGTGATTGGTGAAGGTCTGCCAGGCCATACACTCCTGGGCGGAGACATCCACCCACTGTCCTTGCCCGGTCAGTTCTCGATGCCACAAGGCGATCATAGCGGCGGCAGCGGCGTCATTGGCTGCGTGCAGGAACGCCTGTGGCAGACTGATCCGCAACGGTGGCCGGTCAGGTTCACCAAGCAGGTTCATATATCCGCTTGCAGCCATACAGACGATATCGGTGCATTCGTGCCTGGCGTACGGTCCGCTCTGCCCGAAGCCAGTTATCGATACCGTTATGATACCGGGATTCAGCCACGACAATTCGTCATGGCTCAACCCGAGCTCTGCCATACGGCCGGGTGGGTAGGATTCTACCACGATATCAGACACAGTCACCAGCTGCAGGAAGGCCTTTCGGTCTCGCTCGGTTGTCAAGTCCAGGGTCACGCTCTTCTTGCCGGCATTGTAGGCCCACCAATGAAGATTCCTTTCCGGATCTGGCTCGTCATGATAGAAAGGTCCGAGGCGACGGGCCGGATCGCCCCCAGTGGGCTCTATCTTGATGACGTCAACCCCGAGGTCGGCAAGCAGCCTTCCGCATAGAAAGCCTTCCTCTCCGGTCAGGTCGAGTGCCCTGTACTTACTCAGCATATCTCATATCCCTGCAGGTGTGACCGGCGTGTCTTGCATGACTGCCCATGTTGCACCCAATCGGCGTTCATGCAGCGCTGGCGATGGCTACTCTGTCCATTCGTATCCTCCTGTGAGTACCCGGAGTCGCACGCCTGTCGTCGTGCGTAATTGTACCACGCGCTGTGCCGCGGTCACAACGCGGTCAGAGGGTTGCACGTTCTCTGGTTGCTCTATGTGATACCCTTCGGGGCCACAGAAGTGGCAGGGAGCCCGATGGTGGTGGTCACATAAGGTAGTACTTTGTGCAATGCGACTACTATGCGGCCCAGCGCCCGGGAAGACTGGTGCCATACGTCTTCACGCTTAATCGGCCCGAGGTCCTCAATGCAGTGGACCCTCAGCTTCACTCCGAACCGGAGAACATATTCACCGACGTGTCCCGTGACGACGACATCAACGTGGTTATACTCACCGGTGCCGCTAGCTGTCGGCGAATATCTCGTCGACCCAGCCCTGAGCGACGGGACTGAACTGGCCGAGCAGTTCCTTGGCCCGGTCCAGGGTGAGGCAGCCGGCATGTTTGGCCGCATAGACGCTCTCTTCGGCGATATCGAGAAGGCTGATATGCATCTTGTCAGGTTCGAAGCCAAGTTCGCGGGCTACCTGGGCCCAGGTAAGGCCTTTCTCCCGTTGCACCACAGCCTTTTCCCACTTCCCAAGCGTGCCGAAGACATCTTCGATGCTCTGCAAGGAAGGCAGGAGGGTCGCGGGATCGAAGCAGATGCTCACCCGCACACCCACCTGAAGATCAGCCAGGCTCACTTCCCGGTCACCGGCCAGCGTTATTCGGGTGCTATCAGTGACGCGAATGGTGAGCCTGCGGTCGGCATCACATTCGACGGTAATCTCATTCTCCCCTATTTCAGCTACTTCGCCTTCCACTGCCGCCTGCCGGCTCTCGCCGCAACCGTCGGCACCCCAGTCTTCGCCAACCTTCTCGTTTGATGGACTGTCAGGGTCCGAAGTACCAGTTTTACTTCCTTCAGTTTCCGCAGCATCCTCAGTGCTGATCTTCAGAGTGACTTTTCTGCCGTCCTGATTCACGATAGTGATTTCCCCATCAACAGCATCGGTACTCCGGAGGATGCTCTCGAGAGCATCTGCTTCAGAGGGCAAGCTACAGGCGCTCATTGGCAGTACCGCCAGCATTAATAGCGGAGCAACGAGGCTGAACCTGACAAGTGTTCTGAGCGAAGGCAACTTCATAATCGTCCCCCTTGGACCCCCAAACCAGTAGAACATACGAGGGGGTTCCTGCAGGCACCTAGCAGAAGGATAGGACGCGGGCAGCAGAAAGAGAATCCCCCAATAGTCCTGATACCCTTACACAATTGGTAACTGGTACTGTCACCATCGGGATTTCAAGAGCTCGGAACTCGTTGCGCAGGGCATGGCCGGTTTGATTTACCTGGCTGGTTTCCCTGAGAACCATCCGAACAAAATACAAAGTTCTCAGGCCGATAACTCAGCGTCGGTGCAAGCCGCGATTGGCACAGTGATTGCGCTGAAGGTGAAAAGGGCAGAGATCTCGTTTGCCAGGGAGTCCGCCGGCGGCGATTCGACGGCAAGGTATATAGTAGGGGTCAGAAGAGTCTGGCCATCCATACCGAATAACGCGGCAGACGGTGACGAGTTCCAGGTATCGTCCCCGTTGGTGGAGCCAGGGTATCAATAGGTAGAACCTTTGAAGTGGCTTTTAGCCTCGTGCCACAGTCGTAGCGTCACCTGGCTCCAGGTGATGCCATCGTCATGCCGGCCTTCCACTTCATAGCCGCCTCGGCGCCTTGAGCTGTCAAGAAGTCACTGTACAATCCAGTCTCTTGTGACTTCGCCTGCATAAAATAAGCTACTGTTACTTTGCTCTACGCCTTGACGCGTATGCCTGAGATGAAAACTTGAGATGGAGAGAAAAGAGACCACTAGTAATTGAACGCACTTGATTATAATGGTACCATGGCAACAGTTAGTTATAACTCAGGTACGCTGGATGATCAGGCAACTTTCTCACAAAGACACGGATGCTACCTACGAGATCATAAACCAGGCAGCCCATGCTTACCGCGGCGTTATTCCAAATGACTGTTATCACGAGCCGTATATGCCGAGCCAGGAACTCCGTCATGAGATGGAGAGCATGATTTTCTTTGGTTGGGAAGAAGAAGGTCAGTTGGTAGGGGTTATGGGTTTCCAGCCGGTTCAGGATGTAACACTCATCAGACATGCTTATGTATTACCTGGTTACCAACGGAAAGGTATCGGCGCAAGGCTTCTTACTCATCTAAAGGAGATAACAAAGACCAACTGCTTGCTGGTAGGCACTTGGTCAGACTCCAACTGGGCAATTGGTTTCTACCAGAAGCACGGGTTCAAACTCATGCCTGATAAAGACGAGCTTCTAACCAGATATTGGAACATCCCCCAGCGTCAGGTCCAGACTTCGGTAGTTCTAGGCATGGAACTCTAACAATATGGACAATTGTGACCCACCCTGTTGTGACTATAGACCAGTCAGTTCGTACCTCGACTAGTCAAACAACCTTCGCTTCCTAAATGGTGACATCAGGAAGCGAAAGAATACCTTCCTCCTGGTCAGCCAACTTATGGTCACTCCGTTCTTCGTGTTGGTTAGCACTCTCCCTGCCAGCCACGGTGTTACTGTTTCGACGCGCTCCGCCAGGATATTCAGGATTGGCTTGAAACGTTCCCATTCGTCCGGACGGCCTTCGTACTCCTTCGTGATGAGTTCGGTCAGAACCATGCCTGGCCGCAGCCCGCCAACTACGACAGCAGTACCCTTTGTCTCCCTCGCCAGGGATCGCGTCAGGTACGCCAGACCAGCCTTTGAAGTGCCATACGGTGCAAGGCCACGCATCGTCCGACCGTCACTTCCAAGCCCCTCCATGTTGTAGAGGCCACCAAATCCCTGCTCCATCATGCCCTGAAGGGCCACGAGAGACCCGTACATAGCGCCAAGGACGTTAGTGTTGACGACATCCGCCACCCGCTTGGGCGATTGGTGCCAGAAATCTGCCTGAGGATTCGACACACCGGCGTTGTTGACCCAGATGTCTACCCTGCTGAACCGTTCTTTCGAGTTGTCCCACAGTATCTGTACCTGATCGAAGTCTGTGATGTCACAGGAATGGCCGAAGAGCCGGTCTGATTCGTGCTTCATCGCGAGGGTCGCGACTGCGTTCTCAACTCCCTCCGCGGATCGACCACTTATGGTAACGGCACAACCAAGAGTGAGGAATGAATCAGCGAGACCGTATCCGATACCTCGGGTACTACCTGTTATGACTACCGCCTTCATTTGTGCCTGCCTTTCCACACCGTCTCAGTGGATTCTAACCGTAGTGATAACCGAAGTCAATCCTCTACTATTAGCTGGACACGTTTACAATGAGGAAACGGGTATCCAATATAACCGTACCTATCCAGAAGTGAGCAAGGAATACCAACACATGCCGCGCGTACTGAACGGATCAGGTTCCCGGAGCGCCTGCCAGCATGACCCGTGCGTCAATAACCACGCACCCATTTTCCCGCTCCAGCACCTTCACCGGGTTGAGATCGAGCTCATGTATCTGAGGGAGGTCTTCCACCATGGCGGAGATACTCAGCAGCAGTTCCTCGACGGCCGCCGTGTCCGCTGGCTTCGATCCTCTCCAGCCTTCGAGCAGCCGATAGGCCTTTACCGAGCGCACCATTTCCGAAGCGTCGATGTCGGTGAGCGGGTGAATGCGAAAGGTGACGTCCTTCAGCAGCTCGCTGTAGATACCGCCCATGCCGAACATGACCAGAGGGCCAAACGAGGGGTCCTGAGTGACGCCTACAATTGCCTCTACTCCCTCGGGTATCATCCTCTGGACTATCACCCCATCCATCTCCGCTTCCCGGCCGGCATTGGCGAGGCGTTCCCTGATATGCCGGAAAGCCTCTTCCACCTCTTTAGTTGAGTGAAGGCCAAGGACTACGCCACCCACATCCGTCTTGTGGGTGATTGTGCTGGAGAGGAGTTTAACAGCAACGGGGAAACCGACCTCTGCCGCTGCCCTGGCTGCCTCCTCCGCACTCGTGGCAGACACCATAGGTGCGGTACGTATCCCGTAACAGGCGAGAAGCTCGTTGATTGAAGCTGCATCGAGCCACAGGGGCCGCTCCGAGTTTCGCTCCAGAGTTGACTTGACTATCTCCTCAGCCCTCTCCTTGTTGACATCTGACAGCGCAGGGACTACCCCCTTCGGTTTCCTTGTCCACTCACCGTACTGGTACGCTCTGGCCAGGGCTGCTGCTGCCGCCTCCGGGAACGAGAAGCGGGGGACCCTGGCCTCTTCGATTGCGCTGCTCCCAGCACTGCCACCGCGCTGACCGACGAAGGATGCTACCAGGACCTTGCCCCGGCGGCGAAACTCCGGCGCGGTGTCCCGGATTGCTCCGGCGACATCTTCGGACATGCCAGGCATGGGCGGAATGAATATCGCGATCGTGATGTCGATGGCATCATCCTGCGCCAGGATTCTGAGCATCCTGGCATAGTCCGCAGCAGTGGCTTCGGCCGTCATATCGATAGGGTTGCCCAGACTTGCCCGGGGTGTCAGGAAGTTTCCCATTCCTGCGATGGTGGCGTCGGACGGGGATGGCAGTTCGAGACCGTGTGCGGCACACGCATCGGCCGTCAGAATCCCGAGGCCGCCGCCATTGGTGACGATCGCCACGCTTCTGCCCTGTGGCACCGGCTGGTGGGACAGGAGAGTGGCCGTGTCCAAGAACTCCTCCAGCGTATCGACGCGGATCAGGCCCGTCTGAGCGAACAACGCGTCGTAGGCGACCTCAGAAGTAGCCAGTGCACCGGTGTGGGACGCGGCCGCCCTGGATCCGGCCGGAGTGCGCCCACCTTTCACGACCACTATCGGCTTCGTGAGAGCCGCGTTTCGGGCAATGCGCGCAAATTTCCGCGGGTTACCAAAAGACTCCACATAGAGCAGGATAACCTCGGTAGCCGGGTCTTCTGCCCAGTACTGGAGCAAGTCGTTATTGGACACATCGGCTCTGTTGCCCAAGCTGACAAAGGTTGACACGCCGATATCCAGGGCATCCGCGTATTCCAGAACGGCCAGCCCAAGGGCGCCACTTTGCGCGCCGAAGGCAATATTGCCGGTGCGTGGAGAAACGCGGGTAAAAGTGGCGTTCATCCGGACCGTGGGGTCAGTGTTGATGATACCCATACAGTTGGGCCCCACCAGCCGCATACCATGGCTACGAGCTGTGTGAAGCAACCTTTCCTGCCTCTCAGCCCCGTCACTCCCCGTTTCCCCGAAGCCGGCGGAAATCACGACAACTCCGCGTACCCCCTTGCGTCCGCACTGCGCCACTACCTCCTGCACCTTTCCCGCAGGGACGGCTACCACGGCGAGGTCCACGGTCCCCGGTATCTCAAGAACAGAGGGATACGCCTTCACCGAGGCTACTACCTCGGCACCCGGGTTTACCGGGTAGACCACCCCATTGAATTCGCCTCGCAGTATGTTGTGGAAGAGACTATTGCCCACAGAACCCCGCCTGGTGGAGGCCCCTACCACGGCGATGGAACGTGGCCTGAGGAAGGCTCGAAGTGAGGCTATCGTGGCGACTCTCTCGCGTTCAGCGGCCTGTACTTCGGTTGAGGGAATAGGTGTAAGGTCCAGCACCATTCGGTAGATGCCCTGTTCCAGCTTCTTGTCCAACCGAAAACCGCTGTCTGTGAGCACCTTCACCATTTCCTGGTTCCCGGCGAGTATCTCGGCTTCGAAGAAACCGATGCCCTTCTTCCTGGCGATCTCAGCCAACTGCTCCAGCAGGTGGGTGCCGATACCTTTGCCCTGGCGTGCGTCCTCGACCACAAAGGCGACTTCAGCCGCGTCACCACGAGGAAGCCGTGCATAACGGCCCACGGCTATGATTTCTTCCTCGCTCCCTTCGCCGACCGTGCCGACCAGGGCCATCGAGTTGTTATAGTCAACTGCACAGAAGTGCGCCACTTCCTCGCGGGACATGTGGGTCAGGACATGGTGGAATCTCAAGTAGACGGTGTGCCCGCTGAGCCGGTAGAAGAGAGCGAGCAACCGGTCCTCATCCTCCGGCCGGATGGGGCGGAGGAGCAGCGCGGAGCCGTCGCGCAGCGTCACCACCGTTCTGTATTGCTCCAGGTCGCCACCTCTGTTGTCAGCCATTATTGCCTCGCTTCGTCCTACCTCTGAACTGCCAGGACAGTTCTGACAGTCTTGCAGGTAGCAGAAGTACCGCCGAGTGCTCTTATAGGAAGCCCTTTCAGATAATGCCAATTATATAATTGCTGCCTCTCCACTTCAAATGACATCTTTGAAGTATCTCTCCGATTTGACCGCTTAAATATGGCCGAGGCAATAAAATAGCGTAGTGTTACCTCGATATTACCTAAAAGGATTCCTTTCTTACTACACATGACGCTTTGTTATTTCCATGTATTGACAGAGTCTGGCGACCTGGTATAAATTACAGTCTTAGCAGCTTGACGAACGAATTAAAGAAATAAAATAGATATGTTGTTAGAGATAAACCAACTCTGTAAAGTATATCGTGGGGGAGTAAAGGCAAACGACAACATCAACCTTTCAGTGAGAGAGGGTGAGGTCTTCGGACTGTTAGGACCAAATGGTGCTGGCAAGACCACCGTAGTTAACCAGATTATTGGCCTTACGGTACCTACCTCAGGATCAATCAGCATTGCCGGAATAGATGTTGTTGCTAAACCGAGCTATGCCCGGCAAGCCTGCTCATTTCAAGCCCAGACACAAGTGCCAATCGCAGGGCTCACAGCAATACAAGCAATCGAGCTGGTTGGTCGGATTAGGGGCGGCAGTGCAACTCAAGTCCGTCAACGAGCCAATGAATTAGTCGACCATCTTGAAATCGGAGAGTGGAAGAACAAGATGGGCATTACCTTCTCCGGCGGAGTACGCCGTCTGGTAGCATTCTGTATGGCAGCAGTTATGCCGGGAAGTATTGTCATACTGGATGAGCCTACCAACGATATTGATCCGTTGCGGCGTCGCTTGCTATGGCGAGAGGTTCATAATCTAGCTGAAAGGGGATCCGCTGTTCTACTTGTTACACACAATGTTCTAGAGGCTGAGCGTGTCGTTAATCGTCTGGCAATTATTAACGACGGTAGAGTAATCGGACAAGGAACTCCGGCAACGCTAAAGGAATCGGAAGGCGAGAGCCTACGCTTGGAGCTTATACTCGAACCGGATGCAGAACCACCGCAACCAGCTGATTTCCTAATACAGAGCCTCATCTCAAACCGCCGCATGATTACCAGGGTTGGGAAGGATAACATTACAACTGCTATTGAATGGGCACGCAATTTGAAGGAAGAAGGCATAGTAGAGGAATTCTCATTAGGGCCGACCACTCTCGAAGACACTTATGTGAGAATGGTCGGCCGCCTGGATACTCTAGAACTACCCGAGGGAGGTATCTAGAGATGTACGGATGGCTCCGTAGCTATGTGTTGATGCTAAAGTGGCAGGCTCTCAGTAACAAACCAATGATACCACTTTATGTAGCAGTGGAAATCATGATTGCGGTTGGCTTCGTCATTGGCATTGGTTTCTTCTACCCACAAATCAACCCGACCATAGCCAAATTCCTTACTACGGGTGCACCCACTCTAATTCTACTCATGGTGGGATTAGTAATAGCACCCCAGGCGGTGGCAATGGCTAGAGTGGAGGGAACCTTCGATTATATGTGGTCTTTACCGGTTCCACGAATGGTCTACCTTGCAGCCGACGCTACAATCTGGGTATTGATCACCTTACCAGGAGTACTGCTGGCCCTGATAATTGGCGCCCTGTATCATGATTTCACGCTTGAGGTAAGCCCACTTGTAATACCAGCAATGTTGCTTATAGCAATGACCGGGATATTCGTTGGCTACGCATTTGCTCATGGTGCCCCAAAACCACAGATGGCGCAAGTAGCTACTCAGATAATAGTCTTTGCCATTATGATATTCTCACCGGTTATGTACCCGGTTGAGCAATTACCCAACTGGCTGGAGGCAGTACACAAGGTACTGCCAATTCAGTACATGGCAGAGCTTTCGCGTGGTACTCTTACCGATCTAGATGTAAATCTCGGGTTAGCGTTTAGTATCACAAGTGCTTGGTGCATCGCTGGATTCGTTGTTACTTATTTTGTTATAAAACGTCGTCACTAGCAGGTTGCTGAAAAACCCTTTCGACCGAACCCCGTGCGTCCCAGACGGAGCGCCCCTCAGAAGGGGCGCCGCCTTCCCCTTCCTGGCCAGGAAGGAGCCTTCTGCGGAAGGGGGAAAAGATTATATCTGGGGGATACCGGCAGAATCTGGTTTCGGATTCTGCTAACGTCATTCTGTAAGAATGACGCCCAAACACCCCTGCCAAAGGGGCAGGCCCCTTCTGAGGGGCACCCCCTCTTTGTGACTCCCTGTGTCTCATTCCGAGTTCTTGTTTCTTGCGTGATACTGATGCCTGGACAGCACCACATCGTAGACGAATCTCGCTTTCCCCCCCCGGAACTGTCTCATTTTCGAGTGTATCTCGTAGCCGTTTTTCTGGAACGCTCTCAGGCTGTGCGGGTTGTAGTCTGCAATATCGCATCCGAAGACGAACTCTGCTCGTTCATCCTCGAATGCGAATCGTGTTAGGGTGCCAATGACTTCCGTACCAAGGCCATGTCCCCAGAGTGTCTTCTCTCCTATCATCAGGTCAATGCGCCGGCAATCCCTCTCAGGATACTTCATCAAAATCCTATCAAGGTTCATGCGCTGAAGCCAGCACTCGCCAACTGGCCTGCCACTGCATTCCATCATGAAACAGAACGCACTCTGCGATACACTCCGGTATATTTTCTGTACCCGTTCAAGAGTGTGTGATGAAACATCGTCGCCCTCACTGTAGTATAGGATTTCCGGGTCGTTGTTCCATTTGAGCAGGATGTCCCAGTCGCGTTCGGTCATCGGGCGCAATGCTACCCGTTGCCCTGGGAGTGTCAAACTGTGTTTGCGCAGCTTCACGAGTGGTTGTCTCCTGTGCAGAGCCTATCGGCAAAAGGCAAATCACAGTGTCAAGCGGCGTTATGCCTACAGGGGGAAGAACGAGGGTATTCTATGGAAGGAGGTTCTGGTGTAGTGTTTCTAACATAGCTTTACAGTGAGGCACCGGCTACTACGACGCATTTTTGTCAACAATCATTGTAAAGAGAACTCGGAGACACTACACTAGCCCCTGTCCGATTTCCTCGTTAGCTAACAGCGTCCAGCGCCTTTTTGAGGTCGATATCCTTGGTATAGAGCGCTTTGCCGATGATTGCCCCTTTTATGCCAAGCCGCTTGAGCATCTTGAGGTGGAGCAGCGACGAGATACCACCGGCGGCGATGACCGGTAGTTTAACCGAGTCAACCAGCTCGGAAATAGCGGTGAAGTTCGGCTCGGTGAGGGTACCGTCGCGAACGATGTCGGTGTAGATAAGGCGCTTCACACCGGAACGGGCTACCAGCCGGGCGAACTCCACCGTTCCCCACTCCGTGTCCTGCTGCCATCCGTGTGTCGCTATGCGACCATCCCGGGCGTCGATACTGACGATGATGTAGTCGCCGAACTTCCGGCATGCCTCCCGGAGCAGGTCCGGGTCTTCCACCGCGGCCGTACTCAGGATAACACGGTCGATACCTGCCTGGAGTACTTCCTTGATGGTCTCCAGCGTGCGGATTCCCCCGCCTAGCTGGGTGGGTAGCAGGGAGGCGTCCGCAATCTGCCTGATGACCTCCAGGTTCTGCGGCTCACCGGCGGCGGCGCCATCAAGGTCGACGATGTGCAGCCGGGGTGCTCCCAGTGACTGCCATCTCAGGGCTACTTCCACCGGGTCGTCGGAGAACGTGACTTCCCGGCTGTAATCACCCTGATAGAGACGAACGCAGCGGCCACCCCTGAGGTCAATCGCCGGGATAATCTCGATAGTAGTGCCACCTCACAGATTGATGTTGGCGAACTTCTTCCAGGTCTTGGCGTTGTATGCCTTGTTGTCCTTGTTCTTGTCTTCGAGGACGTCCAGCGCCCGGTTTATCACCTTGCGCGTGTCACCGGGCATTATGATGTCGTCGATATAGCCACGCTCCGCACCCTGGTACGGGTTCTCGTACAGCTCGCTGAACTCCTCTATCCGCTTTGCCCTGGTTTCCTCCGGGTTGTCCGACCCGCGTATTTCCCGGGCGAAAATGACACTGGCAGCGGTATCCGCGCCAACGATGGTAACGCGGGCTGTCGGCCAGGCAAAGACGAAATCGGCACCGATGGCTTTATCCAGCATCCCGTAGTGAGCACCGGCGTAGGACTTGCGTACCATGATTGAAATCAGGGGTATCGTGGACTCGGCCCAGGCAAATAGGAGCTTGGCGCCGTGGCGCAGGATGCCCTTCCAGTCCTGCTCGGAGCCTATCATGTAGCCCGGACAGTCCCCGAGGGTGAGCATCGGGATGTTGAACAGGTCGCAGAACCGGATGAACCTGGCCCCTTTATCGGCGGCGTCGATGTTGATTACGCCCGCCGCCTGCATCGGCTGGTTGGCGAAGATGCCCACCGGTCGCCCGTTGAAGCGGGCGAACCCGGTTATCACGCTGGTGGCATGCAGCGCCTGCGTCTCAAAGAAATGGCCGTCGTCGGTTATCGCCGTGATTACCTTCTTCATGTCATAGGGGCGGGTGGACTGGTCGGGGACAATGGTATTCAGCTCCGGTATCTCCCGCTCGGGGTCGTCATCCGTCTCGATGCGGGGTGGCTGCTCCCGGTTGTTGGCGGGGAAGAAGGACAGGAGCATTTTAGCCTTATCGATGGCGTCCCTGTCATCGTCGGCAACCACGTGGGTACAGCCGGACTTGATGGCGTGCGCCTTGTATCCGGAGAGCTCTTCCAGTGTTATCTTCTCACCAAGCTGTGTCTCAACGAAGGCAGAGCCGGCAATGCCCATGAAGCCGGTGTCTTTGCACTGGATGAGGAAGTCCTGCATGACCGGATGGTAGGCCTGACCTCCCAGGCACGGGCCCATGAGCAGGGCTATCTGGGGGATTACGCCGGAAGCGAGTATCTGCGATTTGAACGTCCAGCCGTATGATTCCAGAGTATCCATACCTTCCTGGAGGCGGGCGCCACCGGAGTCGTTCATGCCGATGAAGGGCCAGCCCTTGTTCCGCGCGAAATCAAGGGCATTAGAGAGCTTACGCCCGTGCTGCTCACCGAAGGTACCTGCCAGGGCGGTGTAGTCCTCCGCCATGGTAACGACGTACCTGCCGTTCACCTTGCCGAAGCCGGTGATGATGCCGTCGGCGGGTATCTCTCTCTTGTCCAGCCCGAAAGCGGTCGTCCTGTGCTTGATAAAGAGCCCTATCTCGGTGAAGGTACCCGCGTCAAAGAGGTAGTCTATCCTCTCCCGGGCACTCAGTTGACCGGCCTGATGGCGCTTTTCAATGGCGGCGTCGCCGCCCATCTCCAGTATCTTCTGGCGCTTCTGTTTGTACTGCTCTATCAGCTCTTCGGTTGTTGACATTTCGCGCATTCTCCTTTTCACCGGGCAGTGCCGGTCTGGTCTCAGCTAGATAAGCCCCATTTTCTCCTTGGCTTCGCGCAGGGTCTCCCTGGCGATGATGCGGGCACGTGCGGAACCATCGGAGAGGATGTCAGCAATATACTGCGGTTTCGCCGCGAGTTCGGAGCGTTTCTCCCGGAACGGTGCCAGTTCTGCGTTGATGCGCTCGGCCAGCAGTTTCTTGCAGTCAACGCAGCCAATCTCGGCAGTACGACACTGCTCGGCGATGGAGTCTTTCTCGTCGGTGCTGAAGTACTCGTGGAGCTTGTAGATAGCGCATATCTCCGGGTGTCCCGGGTCGTTCCGGTAGCGGCGTGCCGGGTCGGTGACCGCCGTCATGATTCGCTGCCTGGTCTCCTCCGTGGTAGCGGCAATGTCTATGCCATTGTCCAGCGTGGCGCTCATCTTCTCTTTGCCGTCCAGTCCTACGACGAGGGGAAACTCGGTCAGCTTGGCCTGGGGTTCGGGGAAGGTGTCCCCGAACCGGCTGTTGAAACGGCGGACAATCTCCCGGGCCAGTTCGATATGGGGCAGCTGGTCTTCACCGACGGGTATGGCGTTTGCCTTGTAGAGAATGATGTCGGCCGTCATCAGCACCGGATAGCCCACCAGCCCGTAGTTAACGTTCTCCGGTTGGGTCTTCACCTTCTCCTTGAATGTTGGTACGCGCATCAGCCAGCTTATCGGTGTGACCATACCGAGCAGGGTATGCAGCTCCATTACCTCCGGGACATGGGACTGTACGAACAGGATGCTTTTCTCGGGGTCGAGCCCCGCAGCCAGCCAGTCGAGCAGTGTTTCGCGGATGTAGTGCTGGAGCTTGCCGGTGTCTTCCATGGACGTCAGGGCGTGAATATCGACAATGCAGTAGATGCAGTCATACTCATCCTGGAGAGCGACATAGTTCCGTAATGCACCCAGGTAGTTCCCGATGTGCTGTCGACCGGTAGGACGTGCTCCAGAGAAAACTCGTTTCATCATTTGATAACCTTCCCCAGCTATAAAGTTTATCACAAAACTGGCTTCAGCCTCAAGGTTGTGAGTATTAGCGGCTGTTGAAAAACTCTTTCGACCGAACCCCGTGCGGACCAGATGGAGCGCCTCTCAGGAGAGGCGGGGCCCCTCAGAAGGGGCTGCGCCTTCTCCTTCCCCTTCCCCTTATCAAGGGGAAGGAGAAAATTATATCAAGAAGAGGTATTGTATGAAATACGGAAACAAATCGAGGCTAACCGTGCGTGATTTGTTTTAACGTTATGTCTGGTATTTGTGAGGATACGGACACGGCAATCTCCTTCTTTTCCCGGAGATTGCGTGCCGCTGAAACCAGCGGCCTGTCGCTGGGGTCGACGGAATGTCGGCACGCTCCTCGCAATGACGTGTGAGCCTTCGGTTCACGTGTGAGCCTTCGGTTCACCCGGGGGTTTGACGGTTGGCCTCACGAGCCGGTAATATGAACCAGTCTGGAGGTAGAGAAAGAGTGATTAGAAGTTTTGGCGGTAAGACTCCTCGCATCGCCGAATCGGCCTATGTCAGTGAGGCCGCATACGTGATTGGTGATGTGGAGATTGGCGAGGGTTCCGGGGTGTTTCCCGGAGCGGTTATACGGGGCGACTTCGCCAGTATCAAAATTGGCAATAACACCATGGTGGAAGACAACTCCGTGATACATTCCGGCGTACCGGTGGAGATTGGCGATAATGTGACCATCGGCCACAGCGTGGTGGTGCACTGTGTCCGGATTGGCAATAACAACCTGATTGGTAACAATGCTACTCTGCTGGATAATGCCGAGATTGGTAGCCACTGCATAATTGCTGCCGGATGTCTGGTGAGCCAGGGCATGAAGGTGCCGGACTACTCAATGGTGGTTGGCATTCCCGGCAAAATCAGGGATGTCGGGGACCGGATGAAGCGGCGTGTGCAAGATGGGCCGTCAGCCTATTCCGAACTGGTCAAGCGGTACAAGCAAGAGGAGTTCTAACGGTCTGAGAGGCGCCACGCAGGCGATGCAGGGCTACATCCTCTCCGGTGCTGTCATTCCCATGAGGTGCAGGGTCCTGGCAAGCACGGTCTTGGTGGCCGCTACCAGCTTGAGACGGGCCGGAGTGAGCGTCTCGTTGCTGGAGATTACGCGGCACTGCTTGTAGAAGCTGTGGAATGTAGTCGCCAGGTCCTGGGCGTAGTAAGTCAGGTGGTGGGGCTCCAGGGTCTGGCACACCGTTTCGATAAGCTCCGGCAGGAGCAGCAGCTTACGAATAAGCGTTAATTCCGGCTCCGTGGTAAGCAGCGAGACATCCCCGTTCTCGTAAGTAATACCCTTCTCCTCGGCAAGGCGAAGTATGCTGGCAATACGGGCATGGGCGTACTGGATATAGTAGACCGGGTTGTCGGGGGCTTCCTTCTTCGCCAGTTCCAGGTCAAAGTCCATCTGGCTGTTCGCCGATCGTGACAGGAAGAAGTAGCGGCAGGCATCCGTACCCACCTCGTCCAGTACCTCGCGCAGCGAGATGAGGTCGCCGCTACGGGTGGAGATACGGATTACCTCGTCGCCACGGCGCAGTGTGACCAACTGGTGGACAATCAGTTCCAGCCGGTCCGGGTCAATCCCCAGGGCACCGACAGCTGCCTTCAGGCGGGAGACGTGACCCTGGTGGTCAGCCCCCCAGATGTCGATTACGCGGTCGAAGTGGCGCTCGATGAACTTGTTGTAGTGGTAGGCGATATCGGCGGCGAAGTAGGTTGGTAGGCCGTCACTGCGGATGACAACGTTGTCCTTGTCCTCACCGAGGGCAGTGGAGACGAACCAGGTAGCGCCTTCCTTCTCCGCGATATAGCCATCGCGCCGCAGTAGCTCCATTATCTTATCGAATTGCCCGTTCTTGTAGAGGCTCTGTTCGCTGAACCAGGCATCGAAATCTACCCTCAGCATCTCAAGTTCTATCCTGATTTGCTTCATCAACCTGTCAGTTCCGAGACTGCCCAGTTGCGGTACTGCTTCAGATTCCGAAAGGGTAATAAACCTGTCCCCTTCTTCGGCAATAATCTCCCTGGCGAGGTCAATCATGTATTCACCATGATAGCCATCGGAAGGTACCTCCGTCTCGGTACCGAGGCACTGCTGGTAGCGGGCGTAGAGCGAACGGTTGAAAGCGTCCATCTGGCTACCGGCGTCGTTGAAATAGTACTCTCTCTGTACGTCGTAGCCGGCGGCACTGAGGATATCGGCCAGCGTGCTGCCCAGGATAGCACCGCGACCATAGCCGACGTGGAGCGGGCCGGTGGGATTGCTGCTGACGAATTCCACCTGTATCCGGCTGCCCTTGCCGAGGTCGATGTTGCCGAAGGACTCACCGGCTTCGAGGATAGACTCGACCTGCCGGGTCAGCCAGTTATCCTTGAGGATGAAGTTGATGAATCCGGGTGGGGCAACGGTGATACTTTCAATCTCAGGTGTGGCAGGTATCAACTCGACAAGCTGCCGTGCGATGTTCAACGGGTTGGTCCCCATCAAACGGGCGAGCTTCAGGGGCAGGCTGGATGCGTAGTCGCCGTGTTCCGGTTTCTGCGGGCGTTCGATGGTTGCTGCCGGCAGGGGTACAGACGGCAGTTTTCCTGATTGCTGTGCCTTTTCGGCTGCCTGCGTTACCAGGTCTGCCAATATTTCCTTGAGTATCATCCTTGTAGCAGCCTTATGAAGTCCTCTCTGCTCAGACCCGCATCCTTCAATATACTGGCCGGATATGTTCTACGCTTGAATTATAGCACAATTGAGATAGAGGCAGTAACACTCATCGCTGCCTTGCTGGCGTAGCGGGGAGCCGTCAGGTGGGGTGCTACTGAAAGGAAGGAGTGTACTACTTCTCCGGCAGCGCGTCCAGTGCCTGCTGGAAGTTCTGGTTGACAATCTGGATGTATTCGTCCCGCGACATCACATCCCGGCCGACGGTCTTGAGGGTTTCCTGGGACATCTTGCCGTCCCGCACAAGCTGCCGTCCCGCGTCCCGGGCAGCCTCGATAATATCGTCGACCAGCCCGCCAATGGCCAGCATCGGCTTCATTGCGGGGCCCTGCGGACGCAAGAGTGCTCCGGCGAAATCGCTCTTCATGTTACGGCACATAGCTTCGACGTGCACGACCAGCGCATCGAAATTATCCATTTCCCAGAAACCGCAGTTGCTCACCAGAGCCAGTTTGGTGGTATGTCCCGCTACACGGCCGGGGTGCCGGATGTGACCATCGTGCAGTTCGAAGAAGGGCTGGGCACCTGGAATGTTGCGGTCAATGAAGTTCTTCATCGGACCGGACATACCGTCCACGTAGAGTGGTGTGGCGAGCACGCGGATATCTGCCTCGTACCATTTGGGACGTAACCACTCCATGTCGTCCTTCTGGAAGCACTCCCCCGGCGTCTTCAACCAGCAGTTGAACTCGCCCTGACAGGGCTTGATGTCCAGCTTTTTGGTATAGTAGACCTCCACCTCCGCCCCGGCCTCCCTCATGCCTTCGAGGAAGGGGTCGAGTATGACGGCGGTATTTCCTTTTTCCATGTTCGGGCTTGAGTTGATTGCGACTGCTTTCATGGTGGTGTTACCTCCTTTTCGCTACCGCAAGTTCTTCACCACGGGAGCAGAAGTAGTCTGCATTATGCGTACGTAGTGCAGATGGACTCACTTCGTATTTCATACGATACATCTTGCGTCCCCGGTCGTCCATCCAGTGGTTTATGGAGTTCTGCAGCCGCAACTCGTGATGCAGAACATCTACCTTGGCGGTTCCGACCTGCAACACACGCAGACTGCTAAGGTACTTCCTCCACGCGCTACTGTACGGGTCCGAACGAATATCGCCCAGTGCCCCGGGGCGTACCTCAATACTGAAGCCCTTATGACCCGTGAAGAACACTCGGTAGTCGGTCTCGGGCAGTCTTGAGAGGTGATCATCCAGTATACGTCGGGCTGTTTGGAGAGAATGATCGATGTTAGGAAAATAACCTCCAGAGCTCAACACGCTGTCACTGTCAATGTCTATCACAAGTGGTCCTGCCAGTGTAGTACCCTCTTCCTCTGCTGAATAGAGATAGAGGCTACGGAATACGTTGGTATTACCGCAGACGTGCCGCCATTTTACCAAGAAGTCAACCCGATAGCGTCTCCTTGTGTGACAGAGTCTTCCGCCAGGGCTAACGCTGTGGTACGTTATCACCTCTGTGGGTTGCGGTCCGTTCGGATGGTCCGAATACGGCTGTTGATGCAAAACTTCAACCCATGGGTATTTGATTAATTCTTGCTCAGTTACCCACCAGAAGTCTGTTGCCAACATCCCCCCCTAGCTCCACTCCCCCGCCTCGGAACTCCACACCCGTGACATCTCTTTAAGCAGCAGGGCGTGCTCCGGCTTCTCCAGATTCCGGTCTTTTTCAAAGACCTTCTGTGCCTCGCTGCGGGCTATCTCCAGCAGGGCAACATCGGAGAGCCTGGCCATACGTAAATCGGGCAGGCCGCTCTGTCGCGTCCCGAAGAACTCTCCCGGCCCGCGCATCTTGAGGTCTTCCTCGGCAAGCTGGAAGCCGTCCTGGACGTTTTCAATGATGTCCAGGCGTTGCAGTCCGACATCGGATGGTTCCTCTGCCATCAACATGCAGTAGCTCTGCTCGGTACCACGCCCCACCCGGCCCCGGAACTGGTGCAGCTGGGAAAGCCCGAAGCGGTCGGCGCTTTCCACCATCATCACGGTGGCGTTGGGAACGTCGATACCCACCTCGACAACCGCCGTGGAGACCAGGATATCAATCTCACCGGCGTAGAACCGGCGCATCACCTTTTCCTTGTCCGTAGCCGACATCCGTCCGTGAAGCAGGCCTAGCTTCAGGTCAGGGAAGACCTCCCGGGAGAGGCGCTCATGCTCGGCCGTCGCCGCCTTTGCCTGCACCGCTTCGGACTCCTCGATAAGCGGGCAGATTATGAACGCCTGGCGGCCGTTGCCAATCTCGCGGCGCAGGAAGTTGTAGGCGCTCCGGCGTTGCTCCGGCTTAAGCCACCTCGTTTTCACTGCTTGCCTGCCCGGCGGTAGCTGGTCAATCACCGAAAGGTCAAGGTCGCCGTACAGCGTCAGTGCCAGTGTTCTCGGGATGGGTGTCGCAGTCATTACCAGTACGTGGGGATTATGCCCCTTCTGTCGCAGGCTGGAACGCTGCTCAACGCCGAAGCGGTGCTGCTCGTCGACGACCGCCAGGGCCAGTTGGCGGAACTCCACGTCTTTCTGGATGAGGGCGTGCGTGCCGACCACGATGTCGATTTCCCCGCCCCGAATCATCCGGTGGAGCTCCCGCTTCTGTGCTGCCGGTATCGCTCCGATAAGCATTGCCACCGTCAGAGGTCGGGGCAGGATGCCGGAGTAGCTGTGCAGGTAGCCTGATTCCTCATCGGTGTGTGTTACTGCCGCCAGCAGCCGGGAGATGGTGGCGAAGTGCTGCTCTGCCAGGATTTCCGTAGGTGCCATCAGTGCCCCCTGACAATCGTTGGCAGCGGCCATCAGCAGACCGGCGGTAGCGACAACCGTCTTCCCGCTGCCCACGTCTCCCTCGAGCAGGCGAGACATCGGTTGCGGCCTTTCCAGGTCGTTGAGCAGCTCGGCGAGCACCCTTTCCTGGGCGGCGGTGAGCTTGAAGGGCAGGGAATCTATAAAGGTGTCCAGCACTTCCCTGCTGGTGTGAAGCGGATTGCCGGGTTGCCCTTCCTGCCATTCCCATTTCCTGCCCAGGACACCGAGCTGGAGGAGGAAGAGCTCGTCAAAGGCGAGGCGGGTCCTTGCCCGGTCCTTGACCTCGTTGTCATCCGGATAGTGGGCCTCGGATATTGCCCTGGGCAGCTCCAGCAGGTTACGGTGCTCTCTCACCGAAGCGGGCAGGAAGTCCGGCACCTGCCATGCCCACTGGTCTACTATCCCCTTCATCAGCTTCCTGACCTGGCGGGGATACAGTCCCCGGGTGAGCGGGTAGACCGGTACCAGACGTCCGGTGTGTACCAGGTCTGTGTCTTGCCACGGCTCCCACTCCGGTGATTCAAAGACGTAGCGCCCGTTGAACAGCCTTACCCGGCCACTGAGCACGATTCTCATGTTGGGGGCAAGCTGCCTGACCAGGTAGGGGTTGTTGAACCACACCACGCGGACATTGCCCGTCTCGTCACCGACGATAGCCTCGGTACTCCGCCTGCCGCCGGGTCTGGTCTCGGTTGCCTGCCAGACATTGGCGATGATGGTCTCCTCTTCTCCCTGGGTGAGTTGCGAGATAGTCTTCCTCTGGCTGTAGTCCAGGTGGCGGTTGGGGAAGAAATATAGCAGGTCTCTGATTGTCGTTACACCCAGCTTGCCGAATTTGGATGCCAGGGCTGAACTGATACCTTTCACAGACGTAATCGGGGAATCAGGCGAAATGTCCGTGCTTACCTTTGGCTGTCTGGCTCGTGGCGACCGGTCAGCCTTCCGTGCTGTTCCGGGGCCGGGTTTCCCCTCACCTTCGTGCTCCAGTTCCGTTAGGAAATCAAGCACGTCGCGAGCCCATTGCTGGCGCTGCTCTACGGTCAGAGAATCATAACTGGATTTATCCAGACCGAGTTTGCGGAAGCGGCTCAGGGCACGACGACTGGGAATCGAGGCCATGGCCGGACCGCTCCAGTTGCCAAGGAATCTGTCCAGTCCGCCGATTACGGCTGAGTCCGAATAGCCCCTGGAATGCTCCAGTTCGAGGATTTTACGCAGAGGCCCGATATCTACTGACAAAACCCAGCCCCCGTGGTCGGCAGGTCGGTGGTGTTGTCGGCAACGACTGTGACCGGCATCGACCGGCTTAGCCCGGCACTGGCCAGCCTACTTAGCCTCCAGAACGGTTACCGCGATAGCGTTGGGACCGCCGTGGACCCCCAGTACCGGACTGACGATTGACCGACGGATATTCACATCAGGGAAGGCAGCACGGAGACGCTCTGCCAGCCTGTCCGCCTCGTCCGGGAGCGTGGTATGTTCCACGGCCAGTTCCTCAATCCGCTGGAAGCTGGTCACGTAGTTGTACAGGTACTCAACTCCGGCCGCCTGTGACCGCAGGCGCGTCAACGGTGATATTTCACCTTCCTTCACGGTGAGTATCGGCTTGAACGACAGTACGGAGCCCAGAAGACCCTGGGCTCTGCCAATCCGTCCGCCCTTGGCCAGATACTTGAGGGTGTCGAAATAGGTTATCCAGTGAGAGCGGGTGAGTGCGTCCCGGACCAAGTCGGAGAGTTCATCGAGTTTGGTTCCTTGCTGGGCTGCACTGGCTGCGGCAAGGGCAACGAGTCCCTGACCCATGGCTACCATCCCGGAGTCGATAACCTCAACACGGCACTTCTTCTGCACCATTTCTATGGCGCTCACCGCGGACTGATAGGTGCCGCTCAGCTTTGCAGACAGGGTGATTACGAGGATTTCGTCGGTCTCATCGGTCAGCTTGTCGTACACCTCGGCAAAATCTTTGGGGGCTGGCTGTGTCGTAGTCGGGAAGACATCTCCGGTGGTCAACCGGCGGTAGAACTCGTCGGTGGTTATTGTAACCCGGTCCAGGTAAGCCTCCCGGCCAAACATCACCGTTAGAGGGATGACGGTAATCCCGAGTTTAGCACCTTCCTCGGCGGTTATATCCGAGGTGCTGTCGGTTATTATCTTGACTGTCATTATGAGAATCCTCCCCGCTATTCTATGGAGACAATGTAGTTGTAGTGAGTCTGACCACCTCGGACCACTTCGACCTGAAGCTGGGGGTACTCTGTACGCAGTATGATACTAGCCCGTTCCGCCTCTGCCTGGTCAGTATCAGCGCCGAAGTATATCGTGACGATTTCCTTCCCGCTAACATCCAGCTTGGAAAGGGTTTCATGGAGTACCTCGGTGGGGTTGTTCCCCACTGCCGCCAGTTCCCCGTCAAGCAGGCCGATTGCCTGCTTCCTCTTTATCTTGATGTTATTGATTTGTGTGGAACGTACCGCCCGGGTGACCTCAACTGTGTTCACCAACGGTATCGCCTGTCTCATTATGCTAGCGTTGGTCTCAAGGTCCGCTTCATAGTCAAGCGCCAGGAGGGCAGCGACCCCCTGCGGTATGGTCTCCGTGGCGACTATCTCAACATCCTTCTCGGTGAGGGTGAGTACCTGCTCGGCGGTAAGCACGATGTTCTTGTTGTTGGGCAGGATAATGACCTTGTCCGAGGCTACTGATTCCACTGCCTGGAGTATATCTCTGGTACTGGGGTTCATTGTCTGGCCACCGGGGACTATTGCGGTCACTCCCAGGCTGGTGAAGACCTCGGCGAGGCCGTCACCGGTGACGACTGCGATAATGGCCATGTCCACTGCGGGTGCCTTGTCTTTCTGCATCTCCAGGAAATCCCGGTGCTGTTCGTCCATGTTGCGGATTGATACCTGGTGCACTGTGCCCAGGCCGGTGGCGATGTGGATTACATTACCCGGGTCAAGCGTATGGATATGAATTCTGGCCGTCGATTCGTCACCAACCACAATCAGGGATTCGCCCTTCTTCTCCAGCCTGGAACTGATTTTTTCCGTGTTGAGTTTCTCTCCCTTGAGCATGAACTCGGTGCAGTATCCGAATGGTTCCTCATCGGCGGCTATCATCTCGGGGGGCCTGCCCGACAGAGGTACGCTGCTGACAATCATCTGAGGTTTGCGGAACCGTATCTGTTCGGCCTCACCCTTCAGGTAGTGCAAGGCACCTTCGAGGATGGTATAAAATCCCTGCCCTCCGGCATCGACCACCCCTGATTCCTTGAGGATGGGAAGCAGTGCCGGGGTATTGGCCACCGATTCGTTGGCGGCTTGCACGATAATTTCAAAGACTTCGGTAAGGTCCGGGTCTCCCTCTTCCACCAGCTTTCGAGCGGCTGCGGCGGCATCCTTGGTCACGGTGAGTATTGTGCCCTCCACCGGATTGCTCAACCCCTTGTAGGCCATTACGGAGGCTTCCTGGAGAGCACTGGCAAAGTCGGCTCCGGTCAGGGATTCCTTGCCGGCGATGCCCTGAGCAAGGCCGCGCAGTATCTGTGACAGTATTACGCCGCTGTTCCCCCGGGCTCCCATGAGTGCCCCTTTGGCGAGGGCCTGAGCTATTGCCGAACTGCTGTTGTCCGGAGCACGGTAGGCTTCTTCCATGCTGGAGTTCAGCGTCAGCAGCATATTGGTCCCGGTATCGCCGTCCGGTACCGGGAAAACGTTCAGGGCGTCAACATCGGAAGCGCATTTCTCAAGCCAGGCAGTGGCACAGGCGAACATCTCGCGGAAGTCTTGCCCGGTGATAAACTTGGTTTGCTTCATCCCCCATTATCCTCCCAGACTACTGGTCGTATCTACTTTATCAATACATAGCGGGCTTCTAACCATGCAGACCATACGGTTATTGCCGGTGTATTTGTTATACGAGTCCCGCTGTGCTAATATAATACCGTACCATAAGATACTGTAAAGCTGACATATAGTCAAGGAGACATGTTCTTGAAGTGCGATTTGTGTGACAAGACGCCACAGTTCGGCAATAACGTTAGTCACTCCAAGCGCCATACCAAGCGGCGCTGGATGCCGAATATTCACCGGGTCACTCTCATTGTGGACGGTAAGAAGAAGCGACTCAGCCTGTGCACCAGGTGCCTGCGCACCCAGCACAAGCTGGCGAGAACACTGCCCACTACCATAAACTAGCCCGTATCTTCTCCAGCGAGTCCTTCACCGGTTCCCCGGTTGCGAATATCGCTGCGCCTGCCACCAGTACCGTGGCACCAGCCCGGACAACCAGAGGAGCGGTAGCGGCGGAGATACCGCCATCCACCTCCAGCTCAGCCTCCAGGCCACGCCTGTCCAGTTCTGCCCTGACGCGTGCTATCTTTTCCGGCATATCTTTGATGAAGGTCTGTCCGCCGAACCCGGGATTTACCGTCATTACCAGGACCAGGTCTACCGAGGGCAATATCTCCTCAAGAGAGCCGATTGGTGTGGCCGGATTAAGGGAGACGCCCGCCTTCTTACCCAACTCCTTGATGCGCTGGATAGTGCGGTACAGGTGTGTGGCGGCCTCCACGTGAACGGTGATGATGTCCGCCCCGGCGGCGGCGAACTGGTCAATATGGTGCTCCGGTGCTTCGACCATCAGGTGGACGTCCAGGGGCAGGTCCGTCCAGGGACGTAGCGCACTCACCATCTGTGCACCCACAGTCACCGGCGGCACGAAATGCCCATCCATCACGTCTATGTGGATATAATCGGCCCCCGCCCTGGTCGCTTCGGTAACCACCTCACCAAGGCGGGCGTAGTCGGCGGAAAGGATGGAGGGGGCGATTTTGATGCGGCGCTCACCTGTCATCACGGGCCTCCTTGCAGGGTCTTTCTGGCCTCGGCAAGCGCCTGCTCGACCCTCTTTGGTGCCGTTCCTCCGAAATTATCGCGGGCAGCCAGCGAGGACTCTATCGTGATTGCCAGGACGTCCTCATCGAACCGTGGAGAGAACTCCCGGTACTCACTGAGCTTTAACTCGTCCAGTGCCTTTTCCTGCCTGGCGGCGTAGCTCACCAGCCGGGCCACGATGTCGTGGGCACTGCGGAATGGCTCACCCTTCTTGACCAGGTAGTCGGCCAGGTCGGTGGCCAGCAGGTAGCCGTGCCGGACGGCCCGTCCGGTATTCTCCGGCTTCACGCGGAGCGTCGATACCATGCCGGCGAAGACCTCCAGGGTGGCCAGCAGCGTATCCACGGTATCGAAGAAGCCTTCCTTGTCCTCCTGCATGTCCCGGACGTAGGCCAGGGGAA
>DATKWT010000118.1 GCA_035529395.1 Dehalococcoidales bacterium
ATACCCTGATGTTCTGGTAAATGCCATAATACCCGGCATAACCAGAACGGCCATCTGGTCCAGGGCCTTCGAATCAGACGTCATGACCGAGGAACGCCTGGCGATGTTTCAGGAACCGGAAGCGGTCTACCCTCACACTCGCTTCATCGTCGACCTGCCCTCGGGTGGGCCTACCGGCCGGTGCTTTTTCTATGGTGAGGACTACTCTATCTTCTCACGATTCAACCTTTGAGGTTCCCCAGTCAACACGGGTGGGAAGACAGATAAAGGAATACAAGACCAGGACAGGAGGCCAGGGAGAATGGAATAGAATACGATACCATCGAGTTATCTTGAGAGAAGGAGGTAAAGAAATGAAAAGGAAGTTGTTATGGCTGGTATTGAGTTGCCTGATGGTGGCGGCGCTGGTGTTGTCATCATGTCAGCCTGCACCAGCCGCGGAGACGACCAAAGAGCAGACCGTTACCGGGAAGGTGGTGGAAAAAGAGGCACCTGCAGCCAAGGAGGTTGAAGAGAAGGAAGAGGTTATACAAGAGAAAAAATTAGCCACGATTGCCACCGTACCGAAGTATGGTGGTACTCTCATCAGTGTTATATCGTCGGATGTCAGGGGCTTTGACACCAAGCTCATGGCTGACTACTCCACGACCGCGGTGTGGACCCATGAGAAACTGGCCAAGGGAGACTGGGCAAGAGGCCCGGCCGGCACCGGTGAAGTCACCTGGGTTCTGCCCGGCATTTGGGCCTTTGATTTTGATGCACCGATGGTGGCCGAAAGCTGGGAATGGCCGGATAGCGAGACCATCATTCTGCATATTCGTAAGGGAGTCTACTTTCATGATAAAGCACCGGCCTTCGGCAGAGAGTTGACCGCTGAAGATGTTGCCTACTCCATTTACCGGAAGTCATTAGATCCCAATTCCATGAACTACCCCACGAAAGAGGAGAACCGGCTGTTATCGGTTGAGGCTACCGACAAGTGGACGGTGGTTGTGAAGACCCCGGAGGCTATACATGGTTCATCCATCCAGTCGATTCTGGCCGAGACCTGGATGTATCCCCAGGAATTGGGAGATGGAGATGCGACGGATTGGAAGGATGTTTGTGGCACCGGGCCTTTCGTGTTGACAGACTATGTCGTCGAGAGCTCCTTAACGTTTACCAGAAACCCCAACTACTGGCTTGAGGACCCGGTAAACCCGGGGAACACGTTGCCCTACCTGGATTCCTACCGTCAACTGGTTATTACAGATGCGTCCACCCGGCTCTCCGCACTACGCACCGGTAAGATTGACCAGTACCGGGGGGTTGAGTGGGATGATGCTGAGGGTATGATGCGGAGCAACCCTGAGCTGAACTACTCGAGGTACCTCCAGCACACCGCTCCGATGATATGGATGCGGCTGGACAATGAAGAGCTGCCCTATGCCGACCTCAAGGTGCGGCGCGCCCTCTCAATGGCAATTGACCGTGATGCCCTCATCGAGAGCTACTACAACGGTAATGCCGAGAAGTTCTGCCAACCAGTCTTGCCGTGCGGAGAGCTTGGTGACATATTCATCCCCCTGGAGGAGCAATCCGAGCTAACCCAGGAGGCCTACGGCTTCCATCCGGACACGGCAAAGACGCTCATGGCTGAAGCCGGCTACCCCAATGGCTTCAAGGCCAGCATTGTTTGCCTCCAGGCATCAGTAGACGTACTGTCCATTATCAAGCAGATGTGGCTGGAGATAGGTGTTGACCTGGAGCTGGACCCCAGGGAAAGCGGTGCCTACCAGTCCGTGCAGAGGGGCGGGGGATATGACAACATGCTCCTGGCCAGTGAAACCGGTATCTACTATACGGTACCGCTAGCTCACCTCGAAGACTATATCCCGATATACAACCGCAGTTACGGCTATGACCAGTACGTCGAGGACTACTACGAAGAGAACATACTGCCCAATCGCGGTCCAGTCAACGACAAGACACTACGAGCGAACCTGCGAGAGTTGGTGCCCTACCTGGCCGACCTTCTGTGGGCGATAGAAATTCCGACGCAGTATTACTACTCCATGTGGCAGCCGTGGGTAGGCGGTTTCCGGGGCGAGTTCTCTACCGGTCGTGGCTGGTGGGGCGACTCTCCCATGTACGAATGGGTTGACCAGGACGTGAAATACAACTACACAGGCCAGCGGTAGCCAGATACGTTCGGTAATAACCGGTGCAACGGGCTGGGGGTACAAACTCGTACCCCCAGCCTGGCTGTGGTTTGTGACTTTAGCACAGACCGATTTACCTGGAGCCGGAGCATACCAGGTGGGGAACAATCACGGTATTCATGACCCCATGAACTGCCACCCGGTGTTCCCTCGGCCGTGCTAATCAGTATGCCTGCAATGCAGGAGCTAACCATAGCGAAG
>DATKWT010000119.1 GCA_035529395.1 Dehalococcoidales bacterium
TTGTACGGTCGACCGGGTCCTCACCCTGCGCCAAAATGAATACTTGCCGAAGAATAAGCTGAAAGTTATTTTATAATAAGGTGATTTATCAAAATAGTGAATCGTAGAAAGGAGAACGGAAAATCAAAAAGGTAGTTACAATTATGTTCCTTACGTTGGTTATCACACTTAATTTATGTTTGGCGGTGGCTCCTGCATTTGCAGACTTTGGTGATGAACACCGTAACAACCATGAAGGGAATGAAGGTGAAGGCGCTGTAGAATTACACCAAAACAGGATTAATCAATAATCCTTCACTTACGGATAATTACATAGAGAACAGAGTGGAAATTAAGTCTAGGCTTAGCTTCCACTCTGTTTTTTTCAATAGTCAACCATTTTCTAAGCGAAGTGCAATTATGAAAGTATAATTGAGGGCAGTATTGTGCGTGGAATTTGTGCGTAGGGTGAAGTGTAATTTGCTTCCCTGATTAAAAGATACAAGAGGTTTGCCCCCCCTCCCTGAACTCACACCCTTTTCCTGGCACTACCGCCATCCATACAACCCTGAACCGAGCCTGCCGGTATGCTATAATAGTGGTACAGGACAATTCCCGCAGACGGCGGCCGAAAGTTGCAGACGCCCGCTCGTAGTCGCAGACGGCGTTCACCGTACAACGACCACCTGTACCTGCGGGCATAAATTCATAATCAACAGGGGCTGATAGAAATGGTAACGAAGTCCAAGGACTATTATAAAGTGCTGGGTGTGCCCCGGAGTGCCACTGATGATGACATCAAGCAGGCCTACCGGAAACTGGCCATGCAGTACCACCCGGACCGCAACCCGGGCAAAGAAGAGTGGGCCAACGAGAAATTCAAGGCAATCAACGAGGCCTACGGTGTGCTGGGAAACCCGGAGAAGCGGAGCCAGTTTGACCGGTTTGGCACGGTGGGAGACGTCGGCGATATCTTCAGCAACCGGTCCACACAGTCTACCTTTGAAGATGTGATGCACGACTTCGGTGGAGCCGGGCTGGGGTTCGACTTTCTGGACGGTGTTTTTGGTGATTTCCTCCACGGCAGGAACTTCACCTTCCGTACGTACGGGCGAGGCCCCGGCGGACCGGGGAGGGTGCATTTCAATGTCCCCAGGGGAAGTACCCCCGAGAACTTCTTCTCACAGGCACAGCGCCCTCGTAGTCGAAACGTTACCTATGAAATCACAATCACCGAAAAGCAAGCCGCCAGCGGTATGGAGAAAGACCTCAAGCGTAAAGGCAAGAAGCTGCGTGTGAAAATACCTGCCGGGGTCAAGACCGGCAGTAAGGTGAAGCTGCGCAATGCGCGGCAGGTAACTGACGGTCAGGCCGGCGACATAATAATAAAGGTCAAGGTCAAGTAGTCCTGGTCATTGCGAAGGGCACACCATGAGTGGTCAACTGGCATACACCGTTTTTGAGACCGATATCGGCTGGATGACGGTACTGGGTTCACCTCAGGGTCTGATGCGAGTGACACTGCCGCGCCGTTCCGAATCGGAAGCAGTCCGGCAGCTCGGTAATACCGTGGAGCATGCCACGCGGTCCGACGAACAGTTCACCGACCTGGTGGAGCGTTTCAAGAGCTATTTCTGTGGCGGCAGACCTTCCTTCCCCGACCCGATTGACTTCTCCGGTGCCACCCCCTTCCAGCGTGCCGTATGGGAAGCCGCCAGGCAGATACCCTACGGAGAAACCAGGAGCTACGGCGACATCGCGGAGCATATCGGGCGACACGGAGCAGCCCGGGCGGTAGGGCAGGCTATGGGCCGAAACCCCGTAGCAATCATCATACCCTGCCACCGCGTGGTTGCCAGCGGCGGTATGCTGGGCGGCTTCGGTGGCGGTGAGGACCTGAAGCGGTACCTCCTCGACATGGAGGTATCGGACGCCACCGCCTGAACGCTGTCTTCACCTTACCTGAAGGGGCCGGTTTCGGGATGCTCCACCCAGATAAGGATGATTTTCCTGGAGCACTACCGGACTTCACTTCTGAGGATATCGTAGAATCTGTCTCTTGCCGCTCTTTCGTACCAGGGGTGGTGACCGCAGTTCTCCAGCAGTATGAAGCGAAAGTCTCCCAGGACGTGAGAAAGTGGGTCTTCGACTCCTTCGGCAAGATGGGGGTCATAGTCACCATGAATCGCAACTACCGGACATTGGACTTTCTTGCCAAGCGCCAATAGCCCCCCACTGCTTCTTAGCTCACTGGCCTGCTTCCACACATTTTGATAGATGTCGGACTGGATATCCAGCACTTCGCCGTCGTACGGCAAAGGGTCATATGAGTCGGCTTTGTGGATTAGCGTCCCAAATCGGGCCATGGCCGTATTCCTGTTCCCAACAGCAGGGTCATCCAGGATTTCCAGCAGAGAAAGGACTTCTGCTCTCTCCTGTTTATTGAGTCGACTCAGTCTTGCTGACATAATATTGGCGGCATATCTATCTTCGTAGGCGCCACTCCCTACGAGGATGAGTTTTCTTACGGATGAAGGGTACTGTGCAGCAAGAATGAAGCTGAGCCATGCACCCCATGACCAGCCTATCAATGTGACAGGAAGGTCTGCGCTCTCTTTGAGTACCGTGTGTAGCTCCTGTACCTGCCCTTCAAGGGACGTTGCTGTTTGAAGGGGTTCCAGAACCCCCCAATCAAGAGCGAGTTCACGAGCAACTGGTGCCATTTCTCCTGGTGCGCCTGGACCACCGTGAACGACAGCTATGTTGAAAGGCCTGTTGCCATATGTTCTAAGGTTTCTTATCTTCGTACCCATGCTGACTCTCATCAAGAGCCAGCCGGGGCTCGGGACTGCTCTTAGCCCGGTACCGCCTTCGCTTCGCCTCGGCAGTGCCCCTCATTTTCAGGCCAAGGAAGTCCGCCTCGTACTCTTCAATCAGCCCCTCGCTGGCAAAACTGAAGTACCGGTTGTCCCCGATTATTATGTGGTCCAGCACCCGGACCTGCATGATGCTTCCGGCGTAGACCAGGTCCCTGGTTAGCTGTTTGTCGCTCTGGCTGGGTTCGGAGTTGCCCGAAGGATGATTGTGCGCGAAGATAACCGCCGCAGCGTTCTTCCCCAGTGCACTTTCCACTACTTCTCGCGGCGGGACAAAGCTACTGTTCAGCGTTCCCTGAAAAAGGTCGTCGGTCTCGATAATCTGGTGCTGGGTATTCAGGTAGATGACCTTGAAGACCTCTTTCTTCAGGTCCCGCATTGCGTGGTAAAGGTAATCGAAAACCTCCCTGGAAGACTTGTAGACAGGCTGGTCGATGATGCCTTCCCTGAGAAACTTCCTGGCTACCTCCTGGACGAGCTTGATGCCGAAAGCGGAATGCGGGCCGATACCCTCAATCTGCTGTAGTTCCTGCAGAGAGGCCGATAGCACCCCACGCAGGGTCTTGAACTTTTTAATGGCTTCTTTGGCCTGTGGCTTGCAGTCATGACGCGGCGTACCCAGACTCAGAAGCAACTCAACGATTTCATAATCGTGAAAGCCCGCCAGACCACTCTCAATAAACTTCTCCCGCAGCCTTTTCCTGTGTCCGGCGGCTGCCTTGCCTGGAGACTTCTCCACTCTCTCCCTGTCGACCGTCATGACAGCCCTCTTGTCCCGGGCAAACCCTGGTCAGTTACTGACCGGGCCCGGGAGTATCAATCAGAATTCTTTCTGGACTTCGGTGTTTTCCTCCTGGATTCCTCCTTCCACCAGTCCCCACGCCGCCAGTAGTTATGCTCCGTGTAGCCCTCCTTCTCCAGTTCACCCTTGAGGTCATCCCAGGGCGGCAACGCGCGCCTTCTTACCCGCGACCCAATCGAAATCGGCAGCAGTAGATAGTACACTACGATAGCACCAAAACACACTAACCAGTCCCCCGTTGCCAGAAAAATCAGCACACCACCGACCAGCAGCAGGATAACCCACCCCGGCAGAATAGCGAGCCTCCAGGACGTATCGAGTATGGCCGGGCGAAGGTCGGGTCTGACCTCCCGTGCAAACTCCCAGAAGCACTGCAGTATTGAAGAAAAAATCAGGATTACTATGCCTCCTATCAGAAACCACATGCTGTATGCTTCAGCATCCATGTCTACCAGCCCTCCATTCTATCCAGTCCGTCAAGCACTTTGACCGGGCTCCAGGACCAGCCTGTCCTCACCCACCAGCGCCACCAGTCGCTGGCGAAGCTCCGGGCAGTAGTCCGCATGTATGTTTGGCAGCCTGAGATTGACGGCGTTCCCATTGTTGGTGACACGCAGGCTGACTTCATCCCGCCCGGGAAACTCTTTCAGGGCAGATACTATACTGTGCAACCGTGCAATATCTTCTTCCTGGTCACTGGTCTGGTTCAGTATAACCACCACCCGGCTCTGCCGGGCTATCTTCACACCACCGGTCGCTTCCTCGTCCGGCGTAACAGCTTCGGCAGATTCGGCCGGAGGTGTCTTATCAATAACCGCCGCCGGTTCCGCAGGTTGCGGTGCGGTTTCTTCGTCTGTCGGAGCCGACTCCGGTTGGTAGGGAATGACGCGGTCGCAGTTTATCTGCACATGGTCGTCCCTTACCCTTACCCTGCCCCAGACTACCAGTTCGTTGTCCTCCTGCCAGAGTTCCGTCGTGCTGGCGTAGACCTTCGGCCAGACCATTACCTCGACCTGGCCGCTGAAATCAGCCAGGACGGCGCTGGCGAAGGCGCGGTTCTCCCGGGTAGTTAGATAGCGTACCGTGGCAATCCTGCCCGCAACGTCTACAGCCTGCCCTTCCAGTTCTGGAGTAATCTGACCGCAGAACGTCGTCTCAGCACCGGCACGTTTAGCAGTCGGGCTGAACGGCGGCTCGGAGAAGCTCACCCCCATCAGTTCCTTCTCCCAGGCAGCCTTCTCCTTGCGGGATATTTCAAATGTTTCCAGTTCCAGGTCGGTCAGGGGAGTGGGCATCGTCTCTCCCCACAGTCCGAACATGGTGGTCTGCCCGGTATCGCGTAGCCGTTGCTCCCTCTGTGCCAGCGCCAGGACACGGTCTACGTTGTTCAGGAGTGCCCCCCGGCTACCCAGGCAGTCCATTGCCCCAACCTTGATTAGACTCTCCATGACCCGCTTATTTACGTTCCGCAGGTCACAACGGCGGCAAAGCTCCTCAATCGACTTAAAAGGACCGCTCTTATCGCGCTCTTCGAGGATAGACTCGACAGCACCAGACCCAACATTTTTTGTGGCAGTCAGCCCGAACCGTATCGCGGATAACCCCTCGTCAGTCCTTTCTATCGAGAAATTGGATTGGCTGCGGTTTACGTCCGGCGGCAACACCTCAATCCCCAGTCGTCGGCATTCACCGACACCACCGGATACCTTCTCCGGCTGACCGAAGTGAGTGGATAGAAAGGCAGTGATGTACTCTACCGGGTAGTTTGCCTTGAGATAGGCGGTCTGGTAGGCAATGAGTGCGTAGCTGACGGCATGGGCCTTATTGAAGGCGTACCCGGCAAACGGCTCGATGAGGGCGAATACCTCTGCCGCCAGCTCGGTGGAGAACCCTTTCTTCTTAGCCCCGGCCATGAAGCTGCGCCTCTCCTTTTTCATGACCTCGGGGATTTTCTTGCCCATCGCCTTTCGGAAGGTATCCGCCTGCCCCAGACTGTATCCGGCAAAGGCCTGGACAATGAACAGCACCTGTTCCTGGTAGACGATTACGCCATAGGTCTCTTCCAGGATGCTGGTCATGGTCGGATCGGGATAGCGGATGGCCTCCTCACCGTGCTTGGCCTTGATGAACCGGGGAATCTGCTCCATTGGTCCGGGACGGTAGAGGGCAACCATCGCCGCGATGTCGCTGAAGGTGGTCGGTTTAAGGTCCTTGATGTAGCGCCGCATGCCGCTACCTTCCAGTTGGAATACGCCTGCTGTTTCTCCCGCGGCCAGCACCTCGAAGGTCCTGGCGTCATCCATCGGGATGCTGTGCAGGTCTATGTCAACCCCCCGACCCTGGAGGATTTCCTCTGCCTTGCCCAGTATTGTCAGGTTAGCCAGGCCGAGGAAGTCTACCTTGAGGAGGCCGATACGCGCAATATCGTCCATGGAGAACTGGGTCATGGAAGTCGATTCACCGTTGCCGTTGCCTTTGCTGGCTCTCTGCAGGGGAACATGCCCGGTGAGCGGTTCCCGGGAAATGACCACACCAGCGGCATGGGTGCTGGCGTGACGGGCGATACCCTCCACCTTTCTTGCCGAGTTGACCAGATTGCGGATGATGGGGTCTTCCTGGCACATTTCACGGAGCTCGTTGTTCTCATCCAGAGCCCTCGTCAGCGTCATCCCCGGTCCAAAGGGGACAAGTCTGGCTACCCGGTCGACATCGCTGTAGGTCATTCCCAGCGCACGGCCGACATCACGGAGGGCAGCCCTCGCGCCCAGGGTACCGAAGGTTATAATCTGGGCAACATGGTCCGGCCCGTATTTCTGCGTCACGTAGGAGATGACTTCATCGCGGCGGTCATCCTGGAAGTCCAGGTCCACGTCCGGCATCTCGCGGCGCTCCAGGTTGAGAAAACGCTCGAAGACCAGCCCGTAGGCCAGGGGTTCAATCTCGGTGATTCCCAGGCAGTGGAGCACCAGACTGGCGGCGGCACTGCCCCGCACTCCGAAGTGGATACCCTGCTTTCGGGTGAAGGATATGATGTCCCAGACAACCAGGAAGTAATTGGCGAACTCGGTGCGGTGGATGACGTCCAGTTCATAGTCAAGCCGCTGCCTGACTTCTTCCGAGGCGTCGGGATAGTATTGCGGTAGTCCTATGTGGCAGAGCTCGGCCAGGTACTCATCGGCACTCTTGCCGTCTGGTAAGTCAATCTCCGGAAGGTGAAGCCGTCCGAATTCCAGTTCCAGATTGCACTTCTCGGCGATGCGTTCGGTGTTTTCTATGGCCTGGGGAATATCCTTGAAGAGTTCGGCCATCTCCTCCGGGCTCTTCAGGTAAAGGAAATCCCCGGCTATTTTCTTCCGCTTCTCGTCGTTTATGGAGCTATTGGTGCCGATACACATCAGCAGGTCATGGGACACGGCATCCTCACGGTTCACATAGTGCACATCGCTGGTTGCCACCAGGGGTATACCCAGTTCCTCACCCATCCTGATGAGCACCGGGTTCACGTGCTCCAGCTCAGGCATGGGGTGCCGCTGTATCTCCAGGTAGTAGTCACCAAAGGTCTCCTTATACCAGAGAGCGGCCTGCTTCGCTTCCTCAATCTGTCCCTGCATGACCAGTTGCGGTATCTCCCCGCCAAGACAGGCGGAGAGGGCAATCAGGCCCTGATGGTGCTTCTGCAAGATTTCCCTGTCCACCCGCGGCTTATAGTAGAAACCCTCGAGATGTGCCTTGCTGGTGAGCTGGATAAGGTTGTGGTATCCGACCTCATCCCTGGCAAGCAGGACAAGGTGATAGTAGTTCTTGTCGCCAATGGTACGACCGTGCCGGCTGTCCTGGGCAACATAGACCTCACACCCGATGATGGGTTTTATGCCGGCTTCCCTGGCTGCCTGGTAGAACTCGATTGCGCCGTACATGACCCCGTGGTCAGTCAAGGCCAGGCTGTCCATTCCCAGCTCTTTAGTGCGAGACATAAGCTGGTCGATACGGCACATGCCATCGAGAAGGCTATACTCGCTGTGAACATGCAGATGAGTGAACATTCAAGCCCCTGTCGAAATAATAGCCAATTATAGCACAAGGACAGTATGCTGTGAGGAATTCGGGGGCTATTTGAGGATGGCGGGGATACTGCCTGCAATCAGCTCAGTCCCCGGCAAAAAGCCTCTCGATCTGTATCCTGCTATCGGCGTTTTCCGGCCGGGAGAGAGGCAGACACTTCTCCAGGAGTTCCAGGTCGTTGCGTGCGTCAGCGGCGAAGGCAAGGCAGGTGGGGTAACCGCATTCCCTGCAGTTGGTCCTGGGCAGGAGTAGGTAGATATCGATTGCCGCGGGCACGCTTCGCTCACGGTAACTCGGCGTAATCTCTTCCCGCTGTTCCCAGACCTGATTGGTCCGCTCAACTATCTCCTCGGCTATCCTCGGCGCATCGGTAACGTCGTCGATACCGGCTACCCGGATATCTTTGGAACGGAAGGCGTAACGGCGGTCCTTGTCCCTGCCAATCAGGATACGGTTCTCACGGTCGTACAGGGTATCATCGAGCACTGCGTTGAGGTAAGGGAAGACATCACTGATATCAACAGGCACGGTCACCAGAAGACCATAGAACCCGCTACCGGGAGAACAGCCGGGCTCGGTCAGTTTGATTTCGTAGGCAGCTATCAGTTTCACCATCTCTGTTCGCCCCCTTTATCAGGACTACTCGGCCAGCCCGCGACTCCGCAGGCGCTCTTCCTCCCACGCTTCGAAGCTGGCTGGCGGGTGGACTGTCTCGGCGTCCGGTCGCCGGTGCAGGTGCATCGCCTCATCCGGGCAACCGGTAACACAAAGCCCGCAGCCGATACAGCGGCTACGGTCCACTACTGCCACACCATCCACCACGGAAACGGCACCGACCTGGCACCGGTCCTCACATGTCCCGCAGCCAACACACAGGTCTAAATCAGTCTCGGAGTAGTAGTTCGCCCGGGCCACCGAGTTCTCAACACCCCATTCAGTTATCCCGCGCAGAACGCCGCAGCAACAACCACAGCAGTTGCACACATAGCTGACATTATCAATACTGTTGCTCACAGAATGGACCAGACCGACTTCTTCCGCCTCATCGAGGACCGCCAGCGCTTCATCGCGAGAGATACCGTCTTTCCCGAAAGCCCCCTCAACCGTACTGAAGATAAGGCAGTTTTTCACCGGAAAGTCACACTTACGGCTGCCAAGGAGGTCCTGCTCCGTGCGACAGATACAGTCGTTCGCTATGAAGGAGTTGGCCTGCATAAGCAGGGCACGCACATCATCATAGGGAAGAATCAGCTCTGTCTTCGTCGCCTGCTGGGTCGGAACGACCCGGTGCACCGCCGGGTGCGGCCCCAGAATACCATTCGCTCCTTGCAGCATCATGTACTGCTCAAAGAGATGGGCAAGCTCGTGGTCAATGGTGTAGAGTTGATTTTCCCAGATGCCGACGAGGAAGGGGGCCAGCCGGTATTGACGGATTCCATCACGCTTCTCCGTCTGAATCATGCCGCGCCGCAGCATCTCGCGTAATCGCTCGGTGGCTTCCGCCTCAGACAGCCCCACCCTGTCTGCAATCTCCCTTGCCGACTCCAATTTGCGCCCCAACTGACCGGCAATCCAGGCTTCCTCCGGCGTGGCTATCTTCTTC
>DATKWT010000120.1 GCA_035529395.1 Dehalococcoidales bacterium
ATGCCTTTACAGTCCCTGTCATTCTAGCAAGCCTATGAAAAACCCTTTCGACCAACCCCCTGACCCCCTTCCTGTCCAGGAAGGGGGGAAAGATTATATCTGGGGGACACCCCCAGACCCCTGCCAGAAGGGGGCGCCCCTCAGAAGGGGCGGAGCCCCTCTGGACTCCCCTTTTTCATTACCCTGTTAGACTCGATCCGGGATACGTGTTTGCCCCCTGGATTCCAGCCTGCGCTGGAATGATATCAACATCCATCATACGTAAAGATATATACGAGACACTACAATAGTGCCCGTAGTATGTCTATATTGGGCCACAATGTACAGGCAAATATCCGGAATACAATAAGGCTGGAAATCCTCCTTTGCGAATCTCCAGCCTTACTTTTTGTCTCGAGAGCGGGTCTCAGTTTCACTCTTCCTTGACTTCAACCTGCCTCCTTTCTTTTGTCCTGGCTGCTCTACACTCCGGTAACTGTCACTGCCTGCTTCGCCCGGGCGGCTCTTGCTTCACGGGCAGTGTGAACAAGACCACCGATAGTCAGATACCAGACGAAAGCTGCCGGGAAGAGGATTATCGGGATTGTCACCACCAGAGCCAGAATTGTTAGTCCTTCCATCATGTTACCTCCTTTTCCTTTCTCTTATCCTCACCTACAGGTTAACACTGGCTATGTGAAACCTGCTTCCGATGGGATACGTATTCCCCGGCCAGCTAATAGCCTATTTTATCAACGCATTCTCTTCGTCTTGTACCTATGCCCGACTGCCTTGAGCCGGCTTAAAATACCTACCGGTAGCGGGTGTGAACCGGGTGGATATGCGTACGCCCGCTGAGGTAACAGCGGGCAACGACTGCAGGTAACACCACATCCTGTATTCTGAAATGACTATCGCCATGGATACTGAGCTTCTCCGAAGCACCGTACGAGTACAGCGCATTGCAAAGTCCCCATCGCCCGGCTATGATAAGAACCATGTATTAATCCCAGAGTGGAGCAAGCCAAGAGTACGCCGATTTCGAGTCCACAGCATTCCACAGTGAGAATATGGTAACCGTACTGTTAGCCATTCTCTGTTCCGTCCTGCTGATAGCCGGTCTGGCTGGCATAGTTTTGCCCATTCTACCCGGGGTTCCTCTGGCATGGCTGGGGTTTTTCGTCTATGCAATCGGCACCGGCTTCGACAGGATTTCCATCACAACAACTGTGGTCTTCTCTATATTAATGGTATTGACACTGGTCCTGGACCTTGTCGCTCCGATGCTGGGGGCCAGTAAATACAAAGCGAGTAAACTCGGCATTTTGGGTTCCTTTGTTGGTCTCATGGCAGGGGTTATTGCGTTTGGTTTCTGGGGAATCATTCTGGGCCCCTTTATCGGTGCGCTCCTGGGAGAATTGGTAGCCAGAAAGCAACCCGAACAGGCATTCAAGTCGGCACTCGGTACCTTGTTTGGCTTCCTGGCGGGGTCTTTAATTAAGATAGTCGTTGTCCTGACCATGGCCGGATTCTTCATTGCGTCTTTGTTCTAGAGAAGACTGAAGGGGCACTCCACAACCGAGACGACTTGTTTCCCGATAGTCAGTCCGGGTAAGCACTCAGGTGTGTAACTGAGAGCAAGGGAATTCCAGCCTGACAGGTGATATAATGACTGGAGACAGGTCAACTCTACAGCGAACACTGATTCAACAAGGGGGTAAAGATATGGCAGGAGTACTCGAGGGTCTCCGTGTACTGGATATGGGGCATGTTGTGGCTGTGCCTGCGGCTGGCGCTACAATGGCCGATTGGGGTGCTGATGTCCTTAAAATAGAGCCGCTCACCGGGGAACTGGCGCGAGGGTTGATAGGAAGATTCATAGAAATGGCGGGTGGCGAGTTCAACTGGTACGTCCAGCTACTGAACAGGAATAAGAAGGGCCTGGCGGTGGACCTCAAGACGGAGCCAGGTAGAGAAATCCTTTACAAACTCGTTCGGAAAGCCGACGTTTTCATGTCCAACTACGAGGCTGGTACCCTCAAGAAGCTCAAAATGGACTACGCAACCCTGAGCCGGCTTAATCCCAGGCTTATCTACGGTATTCTAACCGGCTACGGGACGGTGGGACCGGATAGAAATGAACGAGGCTTTGATTATGCAGCGGCATGGGCTCGCTCGGGAGCAATGTACATGGTAGGCGAGCCGGGTAGCATTCCGCCTCCGCAACGCGGGGGAATGATGGACAGGGTGGTTGGCGCACACATCGTATCCGGTATCATGGCTGCCCTGTTCCACCGGGAGAAGACGGGCGAAGGACAGAAACTGGAGTTCTCTCTGTATCATACCGGCGTATGGACTCTTGCCGAAGACATACAGCCCACTCTGGTGGGTATGCCGCCATCCAAGCATGACCGTACCAACGCACACAATCCGTTGTGGAACAGCTACCGGACCAGGGACGACAGGTGGTTCTGGCTGGCAATGCTGCAACCTGACCCTTCCTGGCCCGATTTCTGTCGGGCTATTGGGAGAGAGGACCTGGAAGACGATGCCCGATTCAACAGTATGGAGGCACGTGCCGAACACTGTGGCGAGTTGATTGGCATTATCGATGAGATTCTCATCACAAAAACAATGAAGCAGTGGGAGAGGATTTTCAGAAAGCACGACTGTATCTACGGACGAGTGGCCTCCCCTACCGAGGTTACCACCGACCCTCAAGCCATAGCCAACGATTTCTTTCCGAACCTGTGTCTTCCTGCCCGGGAGGCGAAGACAGTGGCAACTCCGGTCAAATTCTGCCAGAATCCTGCTTCGGTGAGAGCACCGGCCCCCGAAGTGGGCCAGCACACTGAGGAGATACTTCTTGAACTGGGATACGGATGGGAAGACATTGCCGGGTTGAAAGAGCAGGGGGTTATCCTCTGAGCATCTCCTTCCTGGAGACGCTGAGATACCGCCCCCGTATCGCTTCAGCATATTCCAGCATGCTGCCTCGGGTCATCTCGCCCTCCTCCCGGGTAACACTATTTATGAGGCAACAATACCACTTTCGGTAACACTTATTATGAACCAATTCCCCATCTTTACTAAGAGTACCGAATACCCTATACTGAAAAAACATACTACTTAATACTGAGGTTGAGAAAGCCTCACCGAGGGTAACCAATGCCATCCAGACACGAACTTATCGCGCAACAGAGACGGGAGAAGCTTGACCGCATCCGGGCGCTTGGTATCGACCCCTACCCGGCACGCTACCACCGCAGCCACACCACCCGGGAGGCTGTTTCCCTACTCGAACAGCAGGAGGCTGGCCAGACTCACCAGGACGAGGTCAGCATTGCCGGTCGCATCATGGCCAGGCGGAAGATGGGCAAGAGCGCCTTCTTCGATGTCCATGACGACTCCGGTAAGATACAGCTCCTTTTCAAGAACATAAACCAGTTCAACGAGAAAGACCTGGCACTATTCAATGACCTGGACACCGGCGACATCCTCGGCGCCAGCGGCAAACTACTCCGCACCCGCACCGGCGAGCCGACCGTTGACGTCAAGGGCTTCACCCTGCTTACCAAGTCGCTCCAACCCCTGCCGGAGAAATGGCACGGCCTTACCGACGTTGAGACCCGGTACCGTCAGCGCTACCTGGACCTCATTTCCAACGAAAAGGTCAGGGCTACCTTCCGCATTCGTACTCAGGTCATCAGCGCAATCCGGAGCTTCCTTGACGAACGAGGTTTTCTCGAAGTGGAAACCCCGGTGCTCCTGCCTTCGGCCGGTGGTGCGCCGGCGCAACCCTTCATCACTCATCACAATACCCTGGACCGGGACTTCTTCCTGCGTATCGCCACCGAGCTTCACCTCAAGCGCCTTATCATCGGTGGCTTCGACCGGGTCTATGAGATGGGACGCATCTTCCGTAACGAGGGTATCTCCACCAGGCACAACCCCGAGTTCACCATGCTGGAAAGCTACCAGGCGTATGCCGACTATAACGACGTGATGAGCATTGTCGAGGAGATGGTTTCCACGGTATGCCGGCAGGTCACCGGCGGTTGCGAGGTGCAGTACGGGGAAAACACAATCAACTTCGAACCGCCCTGGCAACGCATCAGCTTGCGCGAAGCCATCGCCCAACACAGTGGTATCGACTTCGTCCAGTACCCGGACGCCCTGCGGCTGGCAGCTAAAATGAAGGAGACTGGCCTTGGGGTCGAGCCGGGCAAAAACTGGGCGCACCTGGTGGACGACCTTCTGACAACATTCGCCGAACCGAAGATGATTCAGCCCACCTTCCTGACCGACTACCCGCTTTCGATGTCACCCCTTGCCAAGACGAAACCCGGACAGGAGCGTGTCGTCGAGCGTTTCGAGGCTTTCGCCGGCGGCATAGAGATTGCCAACGCCTTCTCTGAGCTCAATGACCCCGTCGAGCAGAGGGAACGCTTCCGGCAGCAGCAGAGAGACCAGCAGCCGGACGATGAAGAGGTGGAGGTTATCGACGAGGACTTCCTGCAGGCGCTGGAATACGGAATGCCCCCCACCGGCGGCCTCGGTATGGGCATTGACCGGCTGGTGATGCTGCTCACCAATCAGCAGTCAATCCGCGAGGTGATTCTGTTTCCGCAGTTGAAGGAGAAGTCCTAGGGAAACTCGATTCCCGCACACAACCTGATGATTGTACGGGGAGTCTAAGAGGGGGTGCCCCTCAGAAGGGGCGGTGCCCATCTTGTTTTCAATATCCCCCTCTCCTTCGAAGGAGAGGGGGACTCAGGGGGAGAGGTTGACACAAATCCTCCGAAGGAGAGCCTTATGCTCGACCTGAGATTCATACGGGAAAACCCTGACGTAGTGCGGGAAGCTCTGGCCAACCGCAACGATACCGCACCTATCGACGAAATCCTTGAGCTTGACACCGAGCGCCGCCGGAAGGTGCAGGAACTCGAAGACCTCCGGCGCGCCCGAAAAGAGGTCGCCCGTGACCGCCAGGCAGCCGCCGAGAAGGGTCGGGAGCTTCGCGGCCAGATACATGACCTTGAGGAAACCGTCCGGGGCATCGAGCAGAAGCTGAATGACCTTCTACTCCAGGTGCCCAATATCCCCGATGCTTCGGTACCGGTAGGCAAGGACGAAGCAGATAACATCGTGCTGCGCCAGTGGGGAGAGCCAAAAACATTTGATTTCGACCCCGCACCGCATTGGACCCTGGGTGAGTCCCTGGACATTATCGACTTCGAGCGCGGGGTGAAGCTCTCCGGCTCCCGGTTCTACGTCCTCAAGGGCCTCGGCGCCCGGTTGCAGCGAGCACTGATTGCCTTCATGCTCGACCTCCATACCGGTGAGCACGGCTACCAGGAGATTTACCCGCCTTTCATGGTCAAGCAGGAGTGCATGGTCGGCGCCGGTCAGCTACCCAAGTTCGCCGATAATATCTATCACGACGCCGAGGACGACTACTGGTTCGTCGGTACCGCCGAGATACCGCTGACCAACCTTCACCGCGACGAGATTATTTTACCGGGGATGCTGCCCTTCTACTACGTCGCCTATACCGCCTGCTTCCGCCGCGAGAAGATGTCCGCCGGCAAGGACACCCGTGGCATCAAGCGTGGCCACCAGTTCGACAAGGTGGAGATGTACAAGTTCTGCGAGCCGGATAAATCGGAGGAAGAGCTTGAGAAGATGGTGGCCGACGCGGAAGAGGTCTGCCAGCGGCTGGGACTGACCTACCGGATACTGGAGCTCTGTACCGGGGAGCTAGGTTTTAGCTCCAGCAAGTCCTACGATATCGAGGTCTGGGCACCGGGCTGTGAGGAATGGCTGGAGGTCAGCTCCTGTTCCAACTGCACCGACTTCCAGGGCCGGCGGGCCAACATCCGCTACCGTCCCGCGCCGGACGCCCGGCCGCAGTTCGTCCACACCCTGAACGGCTCCGGGCTGGCCCTGCCACGCATCATGATTGCCGTTATGGAGACCTACCAGCAGCCCGACGGCTCAATCGTGGTGCCGGAGGTGCTGAGAGGGTTTGTGGGGGCGGAGAGGATTACGTGAAGAAGGCTAAGCACGCCCTGGGTTGGTGCCGCTCTCATCCAGCTCTCACCACCATCATAGTCGCCATAGTAGAGATAATTATTGCATCTATATTATGGATGGTCGGTGACTTATCCAAAGATTACACTAATATATCAAGCTATATCCTTTTCTGGGTAATTGTTTTATTCGCAAGCATAGCGGTAGTTAGTTCAATACTAGCGTCTATGATTGCCCACGACTCGCTGGACGCAACGAACAAGGGACTCGAACTGACCAGAGCAAGCGTGCGACCTTTCCTCAATGTGATGTTGACTCTGGCTCGAGATTTCAATCGTGACCGAGCGTATCTATATGCTGAAATCGAGAATACCGGCGACCTGCCGGCTGACGGGACATCAGTAAAGTGTGAATGGTATATACAGGACAATGGCACAATTGAAACGCAGCAATTACGAGAAGAAAAAGAATTTCCTTCCGTAATCTTCCCGAGCGTCAAAACAGGACCTACCTTCCATGTAGAAGAAGCGCAGGTTGACAAAATAGGTGCCCCTGACAGCCGGGTTCGCATATCTGTCAGCTACAAGAACAAGCTTACGCATAAGCTGCATGAGACCCGGAGGACATTCAGGTTCGTCTACGC
>DATKWT010000121.1 GCA_035529395.1 Dehalococcoidales bacterium
CCAGTTCCTCGGCATCCGCAGCATTCATGGCCAGGGTGCAGTATCGCTTGCCTTCGTTCCATGCCGGGTCCCGCATGCTCGTATTGGCATTCATATCCATGTGACGTCCTGCCATGAGAATCAGGGGGAACTCTTCATCTGGTTTGAGCCCTTCTTCTTCATCGGCGGGATTGATTTCCTTTACCCAGTCCTCAACGTCACGCGCATATAGCTGGATTTTACCGCTCTTTGTTCCCAGTCTCTCAATGTTCTTTTCCGGGTCACGTCTCCCGACCAGTACACCTTCCGGATGGTCAATGGTAGCCTGGTATATGTCCAGGCCCTGGTCTGGTCCGGCGGCAAAACCTGCTTTCACAGCCTCTTCCTGCTGGGCGGCAGACCTCTGCATAAACATGGTGAAATGGCTGGCCAGGTGAGCCGAACCGATGGCATTACCCAGGGTCTTCGCAGCAATGAACTGCAGTACCGGTCCACTCTCGGGATTTGCCGATACATGGTCCATTAAGGCATCCCGGTAGTCCCGGATGTTGCCGCTTTCCGCTGTTTTGTAAAGTGACTCGGGAAGCTCGGGAATAAGTCCCATGGCGTCGGCCAGGAGCGTGAACATTTCACCGCCCTCCTTTTGCTCGCCTTCCGCTTCTAAAACCGGTGGACATAACCGACTGAACACTCCTGAGAAACCTCCACCGGGATTGCCATCCCATGATTCATAGGCTGTTTTGGAAGGAAGAACGTAATGGGCAAGAGCGGCAGTTTCACTCATTACAATATCACCTACAACCAGTAAATCAAGCCGGCGGAATGCCTTTTCATACGCGGTTGTATCAGCATACGAGCGTAACGGATTAGCGGCAAAGTTAATAACAGCCCTGAGCCGGTCCGGATGGTCGCTCATAATCTCTTCCTGTATCACATTGGGTGGGAACATCCCGTTGATGGCGGGAATATCTGTGACCTGTGTTCGCCACGTCTTCGGGTCGTTCGGGTCAGAGTATATTCCTCCGGCTACCAGGTAGTTACCACCCGGTACACAAATACGGCCGCAGATAGCCATCAGGACAACCAGGAGATAGGATACGAGCGCACTGTGACGGTTCATCAGTACTCCAAGGTCGTCATGAAGACAGGACCGCCGTGTGGTGAACTCTTTACAAACCATGAACACCTGGTCGTAGTCCAGTTCACAGACCTTCAGCGCTGCTTTGACATCGAAATCAGCAAACCACGGCAGTATCTCATCGAACCCGTCTGTATGCTCGTTAATGTATGTCCGGTTATGCATCTCTTCCCTGAGGATGATGGCAATCATCGACTTCACCATGAGGGCGTCAGTACCGGGACGGATTCGCAGATGGATGTTCGCTATCCTGGCGGTTTCAGAAAGCCTGGGGTCAACCACGACAAGAAGCTGGTCCGGGTCTTTTGACATTTTTAGTAATTTTCTTCGTGACTGGGGGTAATTATGACTCATCAGGGGATTTTTCCCGATAAGCAGCAGCATGTCGCTATTCTCGTGGTCGGATGCGAACTGAAAACCCTGGTTACCCAGTGTTAGTCCGTGTGCCCAGTAACGTCCGGCAAACTCCTGGTTAGCTGCTGAGTAGCTATACCGTGAACCAAGCCTGCGGACAAAACGGACGGGAAAAGGGTTGCCGTAGGTATTAAATTCACCGCCACCGACCAGTGAGGCCAGAGACCGCGGCCCATATTGCTCAAGTATACCCTTGAGCTTCTCCGCAATTTCACTGATTGCCTGGTCCCAGGATACCCGCTCGAATTTGTCTCCCACCTTCTTCAGCGGATAAAGCAGCCGGTCGGCATTGTGCTGGTGATAGGCAACGTTCATGCCCTTCCGGCAGATATATCCTTCACTCGCCGGACTGTCCTTGTCCGGGCGGACTTTGGTAATGCGGTTATTTTCAACCTGGACTTCCAGTCCGCAGCCGTTCCCGCACAATACGCAGGCTGTTTTCTTCCATGTCATGTCCTGTTACCTCCGTTTAGTCATATTCTGACTGTAAAAGTATCATTAACGGTTTTACTGTGAACCCGGCGCTTCGTAATGAAGGTAGGGCGCTTTACCCTGGCAACCCAGGCAGATATCACCGTCTTTTTCAGGGTAGCCTTCTCCGCAAGACGGACAGACAGCAAAAACACCTCGATGATGCGTTTTGACAGAGTCCAGATTAACCATTACTTCCTGAAGCCCGAAGACTGATGCTTGAGCAAGTCTAACTTCAGCCATCAGTGCCTCAAAATCCTGTTCCTTCTTTGGTTTCAGCCTGAAGAAGAATGTTTTGAGTTCAGGCCAGTCACCGAGTTTCCGGTTATCCACATATACCCGAACGCCGTTACCGGTGTATTTCTCGAAAAGCGACAGGGCAAACCGACCCAGGTCGATAATCCTCAGCCAGCCGTTACCCACCGTACAGGGAGTCAGCAGCTGGACGGCATCCGGAAGACACTTGCGAGTCTCACATATGGCATCGAAATACTCCCCCTGTGGGAGGTTTCGGCAAGCCAGGTCCACCATGAACCCGCTCAGGGCCATTCCCGGTGCAACATGTCCGTGGAAGGCTTTTACCATCTCGATGTACTCATCATAAGTGTGACCGCAAATGGTGATTTCGGGAGAGGCAACGTTCTTCATGTGCGTTTCGTGACCTCCGCTCCTGCTGCTATGTCGCCCATATTGGCGAAGAACCCTTATGAAACTCGAATATCCTTGCTGACGAAGCCTATCTGAGTCGGTGCTTACAGTCTATGACCGGAGCCTGAGGATGTCAAGGGCAGTGACGAACTCAATACGTCGAGGTGCACCCGTTGACAGCCGTCACGTTGTGCGATAGGAGTTGCACCCCTCGGTTCCATTCAGGATTGTGGCTGCGTCGTCGAGACCACAGGTGGCGAGAGCAGGAGTTGGTACCCACCAGGGTAGTACTATATACAGTCTGGCCTTGACTTCACCGCCATCCGTTGCTACAATGCCCATACGTCCGTAGGTATCTACGTCCAGGAGGCATCCCATGAGCAGGAAGATGACAGTGGTGTTCCATGATGAGGACCTGTACACTGATTTGAAGGTGGAGGCGGCACGGCGTCACATAGCCGCGAGTGAGATAATTGCCGATGCCGTACGCGAGTGGCTGGAAAGCCGTGAAGACGCCGAATTGCTACCTGCTATTGAAACTGCCAGGACCGAATGGAAAGAGAAGGGTGGCCGTCCCTGGTCTGAAGTCGAGCAGGAGATGGAAGAGGCAGTGAGCCGGAGGGATAGAGGGGCAGAGGCGAAGCGTGTACAGGCTTGAAGTCTCGCCGGTTGCCGACCGCACTCTGGTTAGACTCAAAGACCGAATCAGAAGGCAGGACTTCGAGCGCATACGGAGCGCAGTTTGGAACCTGGCTGATGAGCCTCGCCCTCACGGGGTCAGGAAGATAATGGGGACAGAGAAGGCCTACCGCATCCGGGTGGGTAGTTACAGGGTAGTCTATGAAGTATACGATGATGACGGCCTTGTCCCGATTCTTCAGGTAGCGCGTCGGAGTGAGACAACCTACCGTCAACAGGCATAGACAATAGACTAAAGTCGAACACGTGTGAGGTGGCATAGAGTGCCAGCCAAACGCCACCAGGTTCAGAGTGCCTTCCAGGCAGACCTCTTCGGGGGTCAGTCTGCCCTTCGCACGCGGGTTATCGCCCGGCGCAAGGACTTCGACGAGCTCTTTGACGGGTTCGCCAGGATGCGCGCTATATCCTACGTCATTTCCCCCGAACTCCTCCTGGATTTCTTCGACCGGCGCGGCTATGACAAGCTTGAGGTAGTAGTTGGCGAAAACGTGACCGAGCCCTATAAGAAGGGACTGGAGCAGAAGGGCATCGAGGTGGTTGACCGGCTGGCCGAACTGGTGGAGCAGGGTGTCCTGCGTGTCCTTGTTCCCACCCGCAGCATTCACACCAAGCTCTACATCCTCGAGAGAGATGAACTCGTCAGGGTGATTCAGACCAGCGCCAACCTCACTGCCACCGCACAGGAAGCCAGGCGGCAGACCAACTACGCCTGGTATCTGGATGTTCCGCCGGAACACCCGTTTCTTGACCAACTGATGCAGGACTACGAGTTTCACCTTCGCGGCTGCTCGCTCTTCATGGGGGACCTGATGGAACTAATGAAGCAGAGGCTGGATACGGACAGGAAACAGGTGATAGAAGCCTGGCTCAAGGGTGGCACCGTTGAAGAGCAGGACGTTGATATCAGGGGCATTTTTCACGAGCTTTCCGCGAGTCTGACCGAGGCTGTGGATTCGAAGGAAGAACGCGTAACCGTACTGCAGTTGCCTGAATTCGAGTTGGCGAGGACGAAGATCGAACGGCGTTTGGCACCGCTCAAGCCGATTCTTGCCGGGCAGAATCAGATGCACGTGAAAGGTTCGGCTTTCATACGCTATGTATATGAAACGCATCGTGTGCCGCTGCTTATTCTCTCCCGCGAGCGTAAGGAGCTGCTGTTGGGCCTGGACACTCCGATGACGGTTCTCACACGGGCACCTTCAGACCGTGATGCGGTGAACCGGGGATTGAAGCTGATAGAGGACTATCTTGCCACAGTCGATTCCGGGGAGTCAGCCAATCCTCTGTCCGCTAAAGCAGGCATGTTTGAAGCCCTGCTATACATGTTTTTCACTCCCTTCGCCAACGAGTACATGAGGGCCAAGCGGGCGAGGTACGGCTTGATAGACACCAGAGGGCCGCGCTTTCTATACCTCTACGGCCCCTCTCAGAATGGCAAGACCACCTTCCTGCGGTTCGCCTTGAAGCTAATCACCGGCAGGATCATCGAACCGCTGTCCCGTCAGGACTTCACCAAGACCAGAATCAACAGCGCGGTGCTTACGGAGACTGCGTTCCCTCTGGTCTTCGACGATGTTGACCCCTCTCGAACGCCGGGTATCGAAGACGTGTTCAAGTCGTACTGGGAACGTTGGTGGCGGGACCAGTACGTGTCTCCGCAGATAGTGATTGCCTCCAATACACCCCGGCTCAAGGAGTGGGCGAAGTCGCGTGTTAAACGAATCGACTTCGATGTTCACTTCGCCCCAACCGAGACTGACAAGGAAAGACTAGCGAGCCTGTTTTCGCAGGATAGCCTCGTATTTCGATGGTTTTCCCACATCTATCTCAGCCGCCTCGACGATAATGAGTTGCCCGGCGACGACGAACTCAGGCTGGCGAGGACGGTTATCAAGGAGTTGTACCAATTTGCAGGCCGACCTTTGCCAGACTTCTTTCCCTCCGTGCCAATAGAGAGGCTCTATGACCCTGGGCGGAGGGACTGGCGTGACCTCATCTACGTTCTGCACAAGGCCGTGGTGGAAGAGCAGGGGAACCGGAAGCTGGTAACCTTCTCCAAAGACATGCAGCACTGGGAGATCAACGACTACCAGGGATACCTTCCCCAGACCATCAAGTACCAGCGCAAGGGTAACACCATCGTCATAGAGAACCCTGGTGAGTTCGACAGGTGGCTTGGGCAAGCCCCCCGGGCTCCTGGTCTGTTGGCCCGCCTTTTAAAGAAGTCCTCATAGTGGGGACAATGGGGTGTAGCTCCGCCATCTCAGCCGTCTCCCTCCGCTTTTCGTTTGAGTACGCGCGGCTGCACGTTTCGTCATCTTGTTTGGGTCTCTCAATGTGGGCATATTAACAGTGGTGACTGTTCTGGCATCGGTAGTTAACGGGTACTTAGTAGCCAGGTTTACTAAAATGAAGACAGGATGAGGGCTATTGTTAACGTGGTGTGATGCAAGTACCCTCAGCGACTTTAATAGAAAGATGGTCTATACTGCCTCAGTATTCAAAGACATTGCACATGAGGAGACAGCCAGTAATGGCTAGCCGCACAGGCTCTCTCCGGTGGCAATCAGCATCGGTTGTACTGGAGTGCCACTAATGTACCGGACGAGTACGACACCTCGTTGACAACAGGCAGGCACCACCTGTAAACTGGGACGGTAATGTCAGTGAACTCCATGACCATGAGATGCCTGCTAGCCACGCTTACCATGGCGGTGACACTCAGCCTCGTTGCCTGCGGCTCCGGCCAGAAGCCGGCCACTACTACCGGGGAAGAAAGCGCCTTCGCCGACGCGAATCTTGAAGCCGCGGTCAGGCAGGCTATCGGTAAGCCGACCGGTCAGATTCAACCTTCGGACCTGGAAGCGCTCGACATACTCCCTGCCGCTAACGGCGCTATTTCCGACCTCACCGGCCTGGAGCAGTGCCGGAATCTGAACCGCCTGATTCTCAGCGGCAACATTATTGATGACATCTCTCCCCTGGCTTCACTGGCGAGTCTCACTGAACTCCGGCTGGACGGTAACGTGCTACTGGCTGATATCTCACCACTGGCTGGCCTGAGCAGTCTGACCATCCTGTTTATCAATGATAATATGATAACCGATGTTTCACCCCTGGCCTCGTTGACCAACCTTACCGAGCTCTGGCTGGGAGGCAACCCGGTGGTAGACCTCTCCCCACTGTCCTCCCTGGCCAGCCTCAAGGTGCTCAGGTTGAACAACGCTCAGAGCGCCGACCTCTCGGACCTGGCCTCGCTCAGTAACCTCACCGACCTCAGGCTGGACGGCAGCGGCATCAGTGACCTCTCCCCGCTGGCTTCGCTGAATAACCTCAGGTGGCTATTCCTCAACCGGAACCAGATAAGCGACATATCGCCGCTGGCTTCGCTCGGCAACCTCACCTGGCTGTACCTCAGCAACAACCAGGTGAGTGATATCTCACCCCTGGAGTCGCTTGCCAACCTCATCTGGCTCCACCTGGACGGTAACCAGGTTGAGGATGTATCACGGCTATCCTCCCTCACCGGCCTGACCGAGCTTGTCATTGAGCGCAACCCGATAAAGGACGTCTCGCCACTGACATCCCTGACCAACGCGGACATACGCTGGGTAATCTCGCTTCCTGACGCCAACCTTGAGACGGCAATCAGGGAGCTTGTCTACAAGCCCGCAGGCCCTCTCTATATCCGGGACCTGGCTACGCTTTCTTCAATGACACTGTCCGGAAGAGGTATATCCGACCTCACCGGCATCGAATACTGCGTCGGGCTGAAAAGTCTTGAAATGAATTATAACGATATCACCGATATCTCTCTGCTGGCTTCTCTCACCGACCTCACCGGCCTGTTCCTTGACCAGAACCAGATAAGCGATATCTCGGCGCTGGCCAACCTTATCAAACTCAGGCGTCTCTCCCTCATGGACAACCAGGTTACCGACATCAAACCGCTGGTCGATAATACCGGCCTCGACTCATGGGACACCATAGACCTTACCGGCAACCCGCTGGACAAAACATCACAGGATACCCACCTGGTAGCGCTACGCGAAAGAGGAATGACGATCTCCTGGGATGCCCCGGTCCCGTAGGGTATTAACACGGGAGAGTACCCCCGCATCCTGTGTCGGAATTCAAGACAGCTCGCACCCACGGACAGGCGGTTTCGCGACGGTATTTTAACCACTTCACCGGCGTACATCGACAATTCCCCTCACAATGTCTTAACATACCAGTAAGAGGAATCATTCCCGTACCCGGAGTAGCCAGAAGGTGGAAGATAGGATTACCATAGTTGATTATGGTGCCGGCAACCTGCGCAGCGTGGTCAATGCCCTCGCCCGACTGGGCTATCAGTCAGAGGTCACCAGTGACCCTGAGAAGGTACTGGCGGCGCATACCCTCATCCTCCCCGGTGTCGGTGCGGCCGGAGACACCGTAGCCAGCCTCAACCGACTCCGGCTGACCGGACCACTGTGCGAGCATATCCGTACCGGTAAGCCCTTCCTCGGCATCTGCATCGGGCTCCAGATTCTCCTGACGGGTACCGAGGAAGGCGGCTGGAACCAGTGCCTCAACATATTCCCCGGACGGGTCAGAAGGTTTCCCGCCGGAGAGAAGGTCCCCCACATGGGATGGAACCAGGTCAGGCAGGTGGTCCCCCACCCTGTCTTCGAAGGAGTACCGGATGATACCAATTTCTACTTCGTTCACAGCTACTATGCAGACCCCGAGGACAGGTCGCTGGTGGTTGGGGAGACCGAGTACGGCGTCGGTTTCTGCAGTGTCCTGGCACGGGGAAACACGGTGGCCACCCAGTTCCACCCGGAGAGAAGCGGCGAGGCCGGACTCCGGATAT